>JAIRKV010000123.1 GCA_031259935.1 Prevotellaceae bacterium
CTCACTGAAATTGTTGTACTGCCATCAGGCATGTTGATAGTGTAATTGCCATTGTCGTCGGTAAATGTACCTGCGGTACTGAAACCTTTAACGGCAACCGATGCATACGATACGGGTTCGTCGGTATTAAGGTCGGTTACTTTTCCTGTAACCTTTGTCTGCCCTAACACTGCGCCCATACTTAAAAGCGTTAAAAACACTGCTGAAAAGATTTTTCTCATAATTCTTTTGTTTTACATTATATTATTTTTGTCTTATAATTTATATTATAGGACAGGATAAATTATTGCATAATAGCGTATTAGTAATTTATTTTTAAAATATTTTAAAAAATATTTTTTAAATATGGGGGTTGTATTATTAAATATTTCTTTAACTTTGCGCAAGATAAACCTTGTCCTATAATATAAATTATTAGACAAAAAAATTTAACGATTACTGAGTGAATTTTGTGGTTTTTTAGTCCACGAATTACACGAATGTTTTTGTTATTTGTTTTGTTCGTCATTGCGAGGAATGAAATGACGTGCTTCTTTAAATCTTTAAATCGCTTCGCAATGACATGCTGCTTGCTTTTATGTCAAAACAAAACTGATAGAAATAATGTCGTATTATTGCTGTTTTTCTTTATTAGTAAGAGAGTAACTGAATATCTGAAAATTAATGCAGATTTTTATAAAATTCCCAGAGAACAATGCCAATGCTTACTGATATATTGAGCGAATGTTTTGTGCCATATTGAGGAATTTCGATACACAAATCGCTTGCATCTACTACGGATTGCGAAACTCCGCGTACTTCGTTACCGAAAACAAAAGCGTACTTCACTTTTTTGTCCGGTGAAAAGTTATTGAGCATAATACTGTTGTCGACCTGTTCTATCGAAACAAGTTTATATTTGTTTCGTTTAAGAAAGGTTACGGCATCAGCAATATTTGCGAAATATCGCCAGTCAACAGAATCTTCGGCGCCAAGAGCCGATTTGTGAATTTCGGCATTTGGCGGTGTTGATGAAATTCCGCACAAAAAAATACTTTCTATCCTGAATGCATCGCCTGTGCGAAAGGCTGCGCCAATATTATGCTGACTGCGAACATTATCAAGCACAAGAATTATCGGCAATTTTGCCGCCAATTTAAATTCTTCTATCGTTAGTCTGTTCAATTCTCTGTTTTGTAGTTTTCGTCCCATAAATATTATTGTTTCCTTTCAAAAGCAAGTCGTTCGCCTTTTATGTTTTCATAAATTTTACCATTGCTGTAAACCGGATTTCCGTTTACAAACGTATGTGTTATTTTATAATTGAACAAAATATTTTCAAACGGCGTCCATGCGCATTTATATAAAATATTTGATTTGTCGGCTTGCCATTTTGTATTTGGTTTTATAAGAACTATATCGGCTTTGTAATCTTTGCGTATGAATCCGCGATTTTTAACAGAAAAAATTCGCGCCGGATTATGACACATACATTCAACAACTTTTTCAACTGTTAATATGTTTTTATGAACAAGTTCCAGCATTATATTCAGCGAATGTTGAATGGAAGGCAAACCTGATGGACAGTTTAAATAAGTGTTATGTTTTTCATCTGTCAAATGCGGAGCGTGGTCGGTTGCTACCGTATTTATAATTCCATGTGATACTGCATGTTGCAAAGCATCTCTGTCGGTTTGCGTTTTTATTGCAGGATTGCATTTTATAAATCCTTTCTCAGTTTGATAATCATCACTGCAAAACCAAAGATAATGCGGACATGTTTCCGAAGATATACGCTTATTGGCTGCACATGCTGCAAGTATTTTTGTTTCTTCTGCTGTTGATATGTGCAAAATATGTAATCGTGATTTATATTTTTCGGCAAGATTTACGGCATATTTTGTTGATGTGATGCAGGCTTCGCTGTTACGTATTTTACTGTGATATTCAAAAGGTATGTTATCGCCGAATTTGCTTTTGAAATATGCGGTATTGTTTTTTATTATTTCTTCGTTTTCGCAATGTACGGCAATCAATGTTGGTGACTGTTCAAAAATTTTTTCAATATTTTTTTCGTTATCTGCAAGCATGTTTCCTGTAGAAGAACTCATAAAAATCTTAACGCCACAAATATTTTCAGCATTTATTTTTTTGATTTCATTCAGATTTTGATTTGTTGCGCCGAGGTAAAACGAATAATTTATCAATGATTTTTCTTTCGCTGTTTCATATTTTTTTTCGAGTTCGTTTATGGTTATTGCTGCAGGAACAGTATTTGGCATATCCATAAATGAAGTAACACCGCCTGCAGCAGCAGCAACGGTTTCGGAATGTATGTCGGCTTTGTGCGTCAATCCGGGTTCGCGAAAATGGACGTGTTCGTCAATCACTCCCGGAATCAAAATTAAATCCGATGCATCTATGATTTCATCAGCGCAAATATCTTCAATAAATGAGGAATCGGTAAAAATGGATTTTATAATATCGTCAACAATCAAAAGGCTTCCTCTGAACGACTGTCCTTCGTTTACAACTGTTGCATTTTTTATAAAAATTGTCATTTGGTTTATGAAATATTGACCGACTGAAAATCAAGTTTTTTTATGTTGTTTCTTAATATTTCGGAATCGCAGTTTCAACACTCCCCACATTGCTTCGCCGAAAATGGAACTGCTCATTTTGGATGTTCCCAATTTTCTGTCGATAAAGATTATGGGAACTTCTTCAATTTTGAATCCGAGTTTGCAGGCGGTATATTTCATTTCTATCTGAAATCCATAACCTTTCATACGGATTTTGTCGAGATTGATTGTGCTTAAAACTTTCCGTCTGTATCCAACAAATCCGGCAGTGCTGTCTTTTACTTTCATTTGCGTAACGATGCGTACGTATTTGGATGCCGAATACGACATCAATAATCTGCCGAATGGCCAGTCTACAACGTTCATTCCTGTAAGATAACGAGAACCTATGGCAACATCTGCGCCATTTTTACAGGCATTATACAGTCGTATAAGATCGTCGGGATTATGCGAAAAGTCTGCATCCATTTCAAAAATATAATCGGCGCTGTTTTTCAAACACCATTCAAAACCTGTTATGTATGCTGTGCCTAAACCGAGTTTGCCGCTGCGTTCTATCAGGTTGAGCCTGTCGGTAAATTCATTTTGTAATTGTTTTACAATATTTGCCGTACCATCGGGCGAGCCGTCATCTACAATTAAAATATTGAAATTGCTTTCAAGCGAAAAAACTTTACGGATAATTGCTTCAATATTTTCCTTTTCGTTATAAGTGGGAATGATTACAACTTTTTTATCGTTCATTGAATTTATTTTTATTATGTTGCAAAGATAGCATTAAATTTCCCAAATTACATACAAACGAATAAAAATGCAGTGCAAAAAATTTACGGACTGCACGCCGACAGAGAAAAATTGACAATTCAACGCTAACAATAATGAAATGTAAAACAGTTAATAAGCAACAGGTTTATTCTTTATTTTTATTCAGCAAATTATTCAGAAAGTTTGTTGCTTTGTCCTTTATTTTTTCTTCTACTTTGTTTTTTGCAGAATCTATAACGGATTCAATTTTATCTTTTGCATGAGTTTTTAACGAATCGGCAGTTACTTTTATGGCTTCCCGTATATTGCCGGCATCGCTGCCGAGAACAGACGAAACCGGGCTACCGTATTTTGGCAAACCGAGACTGAATGTGGGATGTTTCAATGTTCCCTGAATTTTTACACCTACTTTTATCTTATTTGTACCTGAACTCGAAAGTCCAAGTTTGGAAAGCGCACTGTTTATTTCAGCGCCTGCTTTTCCTGCCGGAATATCAACATCGGCATCGTAGTTTAAATCGTTGGCAAGTCCGTGTTCTCCGCCGATTTTCATATCAAAATTACCTAATTTTACATCAAACGGATTTATTTTTATCATGCCGTTTTTTATTGCAAAGTTAAGATTTACGTTTTTTATTGATTTTATACTGTCTGTTTTCAACAATCCTGCCAATTTGTTAATGCTTTCATTGGCAGCCATCAATATGTCCTTTGTTTTGAATGAACCTTCGGCATTTAACGTTTTATAATTTATATTCATGTTTTTGTCCAGTTCGGAATTTAAATCAAGCGACAGGCTTACTTTGCCGTTTGTGCTGTTCAGTATGGGCGCAAATTTTCCTAATATGTCAAATGTTTTTACGGCATCGTTAATATCAACATCTGCAAGTGACAAATTCATTTTCACGTCGGCTTTGTCGGTATTTTGTGCAAAGTACGAACCCGAAACGTTTATTTGTCCGCCTGCGGTATTGCTTGCTACTTTTTCGAGATTCAGTTTTCCTTCTTTCATGCTTATATTGCCAACAAAATTTGTCATTGTAATGTTGTCGTAAACAAGTTTGTCTGCATTTGCCTTTATTGCAAAATCGATATTTGCCGGTAAAATGATAATACCTGTATCTGAAACGGTTGCAGATTTGTCGGTATCTGAATTAGCATTGGCGTCGACGGTCAAAAAGTCATTACAGTCGAACAGTGCGGATTTCAGGTTAAGATTTCCTTTCAACGGACTTCCCTTGAAGATATAAGGCAGCATATTTTCGAAATGTCCCGAAAGATGCAAATCGCTTTTTCCCATTTTTGCATCAAACGAATTAAGTTCGCAATATGTGGGTTTGAAAGTAAGTGATGCATTGTTGATATCTATATCAGAAGATGTTCCGTCGAGCCTCATTTTAAAGTTGTTCATCGATAAAACGCCGTTCAGTATTATTTTTTCATATTGTTTGTTTTCGATTTGCGACAATAATCCTGCAAAAGTGATATTGGCATTAAGCATACCATCGAGCGAAGTATTTACAAGAGGCAAGCATTTGCGTAACGATGAAAAATCTATTTTGCCGCTTGTTGTGAAATTCATGGCGGGATCGGTAAACGGATAAAGTATTTTTCCCGAAACGGCAAATGGATTATTGATTATATCCAAACTGAATTTTGATAAATTAATCACGCTGTTTGCATCGTGATTTTTATTCAGAATCATATCAAGATCAATATTAAGATTTTTTATTGCTTCCGCAAATCCCGAATATTTTATATAACCATCTTTCACTTTCAAGGCAAGCGTTATTACAGGCATCGAATTTTCGTTTAACAGTCCTTTCATTGTTGCATTCATCGACAGGTCGCCTTGCGTTTCAATGTCGTTTACTTCGGTTATTATTGTAGATGGAATTAATCCTAATAATGATTTCAACGAGGGAACTTTTAATCCGTAAGTCAAGTCAAAATCAATGCCGTTGTCGCTGTTTTTTATCACGCCGTCGGCTTTCAGCGCCATTTTGTTTATTTGTATTTCGTTTTCTTTTAATGTAAACGTATTGTCGGTAAAGTCGGCATCGAAGTTTCCGTTTATTGCAAGCGCTACATTGGACAAAATTGGAGAATCGTTGCTGTAAATGCTTACACTTTCCGATTTTGTTGATAATGTAATTACATCATGATTCGACGAAAAGTCGCCTTTCAAATTAAGATACAGATTGTTGATATTTGCAAGCATTTTATCCGACTCATCGTCATACTTGATATTTGCATTTCTGATTTCCAATTTTTCAAGGCTTAACTTAAATTCGGATGATTCTTCTTCGTCCGTTGGCTCAATGTCTGTTTCATCCATCTTCATAATGTTCCAGTTAGCAGCGCCATCGGCAAGCAATCGGGCTTTGATATCAGGATTGTCAATCAGCACTGATTTGATTACAAAATTGCCTTTTATGAGCGACCAGACATCAACAACTACCGAAATTGACTTAATATCGGCAAGCGTGTCGCCTTCAAAATTATCGATACCGCTAACAGTAATATTTTCAAGCGATACTGTTACATTTGGGAATGTTTTTAAAATTGTTAATTTCAGATTGTTAAAATCTACATTAGCGTTTACCTTTTCATTTATAATTTCTTTTGCGGCAGATTCTATTTTGCCTCTGAATAAAGTTGGCACTGTAATGATAATCAATATCAATACAGCGATTAGAATAGCCAGCGATTTCAGTATAATTTTAAATATTTTCATAATTAATAATTTTAATACTTTTACATGCTGCAAAAGTAAACTAAATATTTTGAATGATACACTTAATCAGAATAATTAACAATAAATAAGACTGATATTGACTGCCGTTTGCGATTTTCACAACAGGTATGGTTTGTTTTTATAAACGAAAGCAAGAAGAAAGTTAAAGTATCTTGTTCATTTATATTCACAAACCGAACTTTTTATAAATAAATTTCCGCTATATCCGTCCATAAAATCATATTTCTATTAAGATTACATGAATATGTTGATATTTAATTATTTCATGATTTACAGTCATTAATTTAAAAATAAAACGGTCGATTGGCAATTTGTTAATTCGCAATTTATTTTTACCTTTGCAACAAATAAGAAATAACATCAAAATTAAAAACAATGAACATACCATCAAATTTAAAGTATTCAAACGATCACGAATGGGTTCGCATTGAAGATAATAATATAGCGGTTGTCGGCATTACCG
>JAIRKV010000125.1 GCA_031259935.1 Prevotellaceae bacterium
TACAGAAAACATCATGCCGCGCCGATGTAAGCCCGTTGCTTCCCATACCTCCGTTGTATTCGTCTTCGTAAACCGCCTGCCCGCAAGACGACAGCCCGACTATAACGTCGCCGTCGGCAATATTGGCATTGTCGATTATTTTATCTTTTTCGATACGCGCTGTTACCGTGCTGTCGACGATTACCGTACGAACAATATCTCCCACGTCTGCCGTTTCGCCGCCTGTGAGCGTAATATTTACGCCAAAAGCCTTCATCCTGTCGGTAAATTCGTAAGTTCCTCTTATTATTTCGGCTATAACTTCTGCGGGTATCAGTTTTTTATTTCGCCCTATTGTTGATGATAAAAGAATATTATCGGTAATTCCGGCGCAAAGCAAATCGTCGATATTCATCACAATTGCATCCTGCGCTATCCCTTTCCACACGCTAATGTCGCCCGTTTCTTTCCAGTAGGCATAAGCCAGAGCCGATTTCGTGCCTGCTCCGTCGGCGTGCATTGCAATGCAATAATTGTCATCGCCGCAAAGCACGTCGGGAACGATTTTGCAAAACGGCTTTTTGAAAAGCCCCCTGTCCAGATTTTTTATGGCTTCGTGCACATCTTCCTTTGATGCCGACACTCCCCGCCTGCCGTACCGCGAATCGTCGCCTGTTATATTTTGTTTATATTTCATAAAATCACTTTATTTTGCCTGATTGTTGCCCTTTCCCCGATAATATTTCAGACAAAATTAATTATTTTTTTATTAATTCCGATTTTGATAAAATTTCTTTTGAAAAAAATTTTTTTATCCTTACGGAATGGCTGTTTTATTTTTTCCGTATGCGGATGTTTCTCCGAACATTTTGGCGTGCACGCCAAACACTCTGGCGTGCACGCTGAACACTCTGGCGTGCACGCTAAACACTTTGGCGT
Organism: Prevotellaceae bacterium; assembly: GCA_031259935.1. Classification (GTDB taxonomy): domain Bacteria; phylum Bacteroidota; class Bacteroidia; order Bacteroidales; family UBA932; genus JAIRKV01. The sequence goes on from JAIRKV010000125.1 coordinate 919, forward strand.
CCTCGCCAGACACTTTGGCGTCCTCGCTAAAAACTTTGGCGTCCTCGCCAAACACTTTGCTGTTCGATGATTTTTAACTGTTAATTACCGCTTCAACCAGACTGTTTATTTTAATTTCCCTTTGCTCGCCCGTAATCATGTTTTTCAGCGACACGCTGCCGTTTTTCAGTTCGTTTTCGCCAACTATTGCCACAAGGTTTATCCTGTTGGCGTCGGCATACGACAGCTGTTTTTTCAGTTTTGCATGTTCGGGATAGATTTCGGCGCTAATGCCTGCGCTGCGAAGTTTTTGCACTAATGGCAGGCAGCAGTTCAATTCGCTGCTGCCGAAAGATACGAACAGAATCCGGGTTCGGTTTGCCGAATTTTCGGGAAACAGGCTGAGCTGATTGAGCACATCGTAGATTCTGTCGGCGCCAAACGATATTCCCACGCCCGAAATTCCTTCCATTCCGAATACTCCCGTGAGGTTATCGTAACGACCTCCACCTGCGATACTTCCCATTTCCGCATCGGGCGCTTTTACTTCGATAATTGTTCCCGTGTAATAGTTCAGTCCGCGCGCCAGCGTCAAATCAAGTTCGATTTCCGCTTTCACGGGAACGGTGTTTATGTAATTCAACACGGTTTCAATTTCGGCTATGCCTTTCAGCCCCGTTTCCGAATTCGACAGAATGTTTTTTAATGCCGAAAGTTTGTCGGCATTTGTGCCTTTCAACTGCAAAACAGGCTGCAATTTGCTTATTGCTTCTGCTGCGATGTTTTTTTCTTCAAGTTCTTTTTTAACGTTTTCCAGCCCTGCTTTATCAAATTTGTCGATTGCCACCGTAATATCGACAATTCGCTGCGGTTCGCCTATAAATTCGGCAATTCCGCTTAATATTTTTCTGTTGTTCAGTTTTATCAGGACTTTTATTTTCAAACGATTAAAAACTTCGTCGATAATTTGCAAAAGTTCAAATTCATTTATCAGCGAATCGCTTCCAATCATGTCGGCATCGCACTGATAAAATTCGCGATAGCGCCCTTTCTGCGGGCGGTCGGCGCGCCATACGGGCTGAATTTGAAAGCGTTTGAACGGAAAAATGATTTTATCACGGTTCTGCACAACAAAACGGGCAAACGGAACGGTAAGGTCGTAGCGCAGTCCTTTTTCGGATATTTTGTTTGTAAGTTTTACGCTGTTTTTTTCCAGCAGTTCGGCGGTTGGAATATCAGATATGAAATCGCCCGAATTTAATATTTTAAATAAAAGTTTATCGCCTTCGTCGCCATATTTTCCGAGCAGAGTAGTAAGATTTTCCATTGCAGGAGTTTCAATCTGCCTGAATCCGTAAAGCCGAAAAACCGCACTGATGGTGTCGAAAATATAATTGCGTTTTGCCGTTTCGTCCGGCAAAAAATCGCGAGTTCCTTTTGGTATTGAAGGTTTTTGCATTTCCTGTTTATTTAATTATAGAATGTAATATTTTAGACAAATTCATCTTAAATAGATTTTGCAAAGATATAAAAAATAAATTTGGGAATATTTGTTTACTGCCGCCGGCTGCGGTTTTATTTAACACGAATCGCTGCCGTTCGATAAAAAAGACGGTTTTGTCATTATCCGTTTGCGTGTAAGCGAAGATTTTATGCTGACTTTGTCGTGACTAACAAAAAAAGCAAAAATGCAAAAAACCCGGTCAGGCTCGGACATGGGATGCTTAAAATTGGAAAATATACACTGTGGTTATGATTGTATTTCCATAATATTGAAATGTTTAACAGATTGAAAATAACAAAAATATGAATACAGAATTAAAAAACACCTTGGAGCAAGCCGACCGCCTGCAAATATGTTTCAAAAATCAACTCTGACAAAAAAACTCAAATTTTTTTCGATAAATCAACTTCATTGGACTTTTGCAAAGGTCTTACCTTTCTTTTATAAATTTTATCAACAATTTTTATTCGTCTGTGTATAATCTGATAATTTAATGCTATCTTTGTGCTAATATTATTTGTGTTGATTATTAGAAAATAAACAATGACTG
>JAIRKV010000131.1 GCA_031259935.1 Prevotellaceae bacterium
GCACCGCCCTAATGTCTGCGCCGTTAACGGTACTCGTTTTTTCTATGGCTTTGGTCAAACTTTCAAGTGTGAGCTCCTTGCCGTGAACAGGACTTGCATAATATTTTTTTACGCCGCCACCGGCAATACCCGGCTGACCGCGTTCTACCGATTTAATCTGTATTGACATAATATTTACATTTAATTGATTTATACGGTTACAAAGGTACAAAATTATTTTAATCTTAAACCGTATACAAGCAAAATTTCCAGATAAAAAGGCTTAGTAATCGTGTTGTTGAGTTGTTTGTTTGTGCAAAAGTATTTTATTCCTGTATCCGGCACAATAGACACAGGATTTTGCCGGTGAACCCAACTTTCTCACAGATTATAAAGAATGACTGTATTATTCAAATAAAAAATCCGCAATGTGAATTTGCGGATTTTTGTTTTACTTTCATTCAAACTGTTTACATCAGCCTAAATATGATTTCAGTAATTTACTGCGCGAACCTTGACGTAAACGGCGAATGGCTTTTTCTTTAATTTGCCGTACGCGTTCACGTGTAAGGTCAAATTTATCGCCTATTTCTTCAAGCGTCAGTTCGGGCATTCCTATTCCAAAAAAATATTTTATAATATCGCGTTCGCGTTCGGTTAAAGTCGACAGCGCACGATCTATTTCGTTTGTAAGCGATTCTCTCAATAATCCTATATCGGCATTTGGCGAATCGTTGTTCACCAGTACGTCCAAAAGGCTGTTGTCTTCGCCATCAACGAAAGGAGCATCAACCGATACGTGCCGTCCCGATACGCGCATTGTATCCGAAACTTTATCGGTAGGTATTTCAAGAATTTCTGCTAATTCTTCGGTTGATGGATTTCGTTCATTTTCCTGTTCAAATTTAGCAAGAGCCTTATTTATTTTGTTCAATGAACCAACCTGATTCAACGGCAGACGGACAATTCGCGATTGTTCCGCCAATGCCTGTAATATTGATTGCCGTATCCACCAGACGGCGTATGAAATGAATTTAAAACCGCGCGTTTCATCAAATTTTTCGGCAGCTTTTATCAATCCGAGATTTCCTTCATTAATAAGATCCGGAAGGCTTAATCCTTGATTTTGATATTGTTTGGCAACCGAAACGACAAAGCGTAAATTTGCTCTTGTAAGTTGTTCCAATGCTTCCTGATCGCCTTTACGAATCCGTTGAGCAAGTTCAACTTCCTGTTCTACTGTAATAAGGTCTTCGCGTCCTATTTCCTGCAGATATTTATCAAGAGATGCGCTTTCGCGATTTGTAATTGATTTTGTTATTTTTAATTGTCTCATTTAAAATTATTTTTTATATGTAATATTTCCAGTGTTCTCATTATTTTTTTAGCAAATTGAGGGTAAGATTGAAAACTTACCCTCAAAAACATTCCTATTATATGTAATATTTATTCTAATCGATTCCTATTGCATAATACTCTCGTGTTCTGTCCGGATAAATTCCTTCAATCAGCACAGCGCCTGTTGCATTGCTGAATATTTCTTTTAATTCTTCAATAGAATTTACTCGTTTTCCGTTTACTTTTTCAATAATAAATCCTTCACGTATTCCTTTATCTTTGAATTTGCCTGTTTTTGCAAGTTTCTTTACCTGTATTCCGTTTGGTAATGATAATCTTCTCAAATCCGGAGCGCTCAATTCTTCCAGAGTTGCGCCTAATGAATCAAAAAGTTCATCATTTGACTTCACAAAATTTACTGAACCGTTCTTATTACGTAATGTAACGTCAAAATGTTTCACTTTTCCGTCGCTTATTGCAGTTATTTTTATTTTATCATTGGGTTTATAGCGTGCTATTTGTTCCTGTAAGTCGCTGGCGCTGTTCACTTCCGCATCATTTATATGAGTTATTATATCGTTCTTTTTTATACCTGCAATTTCGGCAGCGCTTCCGCTCATAACGCTGTTTATAATTACGCCTTTAAATTCGCTGGTCAAAATATTATGTTCTTTTGCTGTTTCGGGTGTCAGGTCTTGCATTTGTACGCCAAGCAATGCGCGCTGAACAACTCCATATTCTTTTAAATCGTCAACAACTTTTTTTGCAATCTGAGAAGGTACGGCAAATGAATATCCTGCATACATTCCTGTTGTTGAGGCTATTGCTGAATTTATTCCTATCAATTCTCCGCGAGTATTTACCAATGCGCCGCCGCTGTTTCCCATATTTACTGCTGCATCTGTTTGTATAAACGATTGAATATTCATTTTATCAGAATTTGAGATTGCGCCTAAACTGCGGGCTTTTGCGCTTACTATTCCTGCCGTTACGGTTGATGTCAAATTAAAAGGATTACCGACAGCCAAAACCCATTCGCCGATTTTCACATCATCCGAATTTCCGAAAGGAAGGTAGGGCAAATTGGTTTCATCTATTTTGAGCAATGCCACGTCTGTTGACGGATCTGTACCGATAATTTTAGCAGTATAAGTTCTTTTATCGTTCAGACTGACTTCAACTTCATTGGCTTTTTCAATCACATGATTATTTGTAACTATATATCCATCAGGCGAAATAATTACGCCGGAACCTGAGCCGTGGCTTTCTTTGGGCTGATTATAATTATAACCGTAATCGTCTCTTCCGAAAGGATCGCCGAAGAAAAAGTAATCAAACAGTGATCTGCCTTGCGATTGGCGGCTTTCTGTCTTATAAACTGTTTTTACGTGAACTACTGCATGTATTGTTTGCTCTGCCGCATAAGTAAAATCAACAGGCTGACCTGTTTCGCTCAAATTTGCCCATTGTGCTTTTGGCGCGGGCGTTTGTACGTATTGGATATTTTCCGTTTTTTTATTTATCCATGTTGAAGTAATCACTGTTGCCGAAACTCCAACCAGTGCAGAAACCAACGCTGCTACAAATACAATCTTTTTCATATTCATTTTAGTTTTTATATTAATTTGATTTAATGCTGCAAAGGTCGGAATAATATTGTGATTAGCATTACAAAAATATGTGAAATAATTATAAAGATGTTTATCAGGTAATTTAAAAATAGTTAATTTTGCCGCAGTTTTACATTTTAAAAATTAAAAATATGAAATTCTATAAATATCAGGCATTAGGTAATGATTTTATTTTAATAGATAACAGAGAAAAAATATTTGATGCGCAACCCGAATATGTTTCGTTTTTGTGCAATCGTCATTTTGGCATAGGCGCAGACGGATTAATGCTTGTCGAAAATTGCGATGATGCGGATTTCAAAATGCAATTTTTCAATTCGGATGGAAGCGTTGCAACAATGTGCGGCAACGGCTCAAGATGTATTGTTGCATTTGCGCACAGGCTCGGCATTTTCAAAAACGAAGTAATTTTTGCAAGTGGTGCAGGCAAACATTCGGGCGCAGTTTTGTCGGAAAACAAAAACAGTCTTGAAATAAAAGTAAAAATAACAGATGTAAATCGGATTGAACGTGGTGACGGATATTATTTTATCAACACGGGAGTGCCTCACTGTGTAATTTTCAAAGACAATATTAATGATGTTGATATAAATACCGAAGGTAAAAAATGGCGATACTGTTCGCTTTTTCCCGAAGGCGCAAATGTGAATTTTGTAGAAATATGCAGCAGTAACAGATTAAAACTTGCAACATTTGAACGCGGCGTCGAAGGCGAAACTCTTGCCTGCGGCACAGGTGCAACGGCATCGGCAATTGCTGTTTTCGATAAATTGCAAAACGACATTACGAACTATGAAATCGTAACCAAAGGCGGCGTGTTGAAAATATCGTTTGATACAGATAAAACACAAAAAGATTCGTTTGTAAATATTTGGCTGCAAGGCGCAACAACACTGGTTTTTGAAGGAATTATCTGATGTATTTCACTGTTTCTGTTTGTAATTTCTAATATTGTCTTTTATAAAATTCTAATTTACAGCAATATATTATGAACGGCAGAGCCAGAAACTGCCTGAATTTGACTGAGATTGTCAATAAATCACTGTCAATAGTCGCTCCTTAAAAAGCAGTGAAATCATTTATTATGCCGTTCCTTAAAAATAAAAAAATCAGCAATAATACGACATTATTTCTGTCGGTTTTGTTTTGACATAAAAGCAAGCAGCACGTCATTGCGAGGAGCGCAGCGACAAAGCAATCCAGAAAAAATTGTCCGAACTTTGATTTGCGTGATTAAAATGATTAATAATGAAAAAAGAAAGACAAATAAAAAACCTTATTTTCACTTTATTTCAAAAACAAAACAACCTTAGTAGCAACAGATAACACACAATCGCCGACCTTATTACCTTATTGTTCATTTGTTTCCTGCATCCCGGCGGGATGCATCGCTCGGTAGAATGTCACCGCAACAAAGATTACGTGCGGAGCAGCGGCAGTTTTTCAAGTAATCTGCGATAACCCGCACGTGATGCACAAAGAGATGTTGTTTCTACCGAGCGACGCATTCCTAATGGAATGCGAATAAGCAAATCAAAGAGCGTAGCGGCTTAATAATTTAAATATTTAAAGATTACAGACATAGGCGAACAAAAAAACAGCACGTCATTGCGAGCGAAGCGAAGCAATCCAGAAGCGCAGCGGAGCTCAACGATTTAATCCAGAAAAAAACCGTCTGAACTGTGATTTGTGTGATTAAAATGA
>JAIRKV010000142.1 GCA_031259935.1 Prevotellaceae bacterium
CGGCGATATTTTGAAAACAGCAAATCCGGAATATTCGTATACAAGTGATGGCATTAAGCAAATTTACCGAAATTATTATGACACGCGAATGTTTAGATTAACATTGTCGTGGAGGCTCGGTAACTGGTATAACAAAACGCCACAAATATCTTTGCCTTCAAACGCAGATGAAAAACAAAGATTATAAAAATGAATTTTTGAACTAAATTAAAATATAGTGTTATGAACAAAATGTTAAAACCGTATAAAGAAGAAAAACCGGTAATTAGTCATTCCTTAAAAAGCCAATTTTATGCAGCATGATAATAAAGTTTTTGCGAAAAAAATAAGCGAAAAATAATTTGAAAAATTTTTTCCTTTTAACATTTCCATCTTTTTCTTCCAATTCCATGCAGTTGCCGACATTAATGCGTTGATTTGTACGCCATTAACTCCATGCAAATAATTTTGTGCCATTCTGAAAGCCGTTTTCAAATGTCCGATTATTGGTTCTATGCCTGCGCGCGTTCTGAATTTTTTGCGTTTTTGTCGTTTCTGATATGCTGGATCAGTTTTTCGTGGCTTCGAAGGCGTGATAATTTTTACTCCTCTGATTTCCGTTTTTCCTTTGCCGCCTCTGTCGTATGCGAGTTCCTCCGGAATTTGCCGTATTTTCCTGTTTTTTGACTGTAAAATTAAAAATTCCTGCAATTTCATACAAATGTTTTTATTCATAAATTATTAATAATCAATGTATTGTTTGCTTTTTAAGGAGCGACTGTTTAACGTTTGCGAACTTGAATCTGATTAATTTTACGGCAAGCATTTATTCCAACAATTCTGCTACCGTTACAAATGAATATTCTTTATTTTTCAAGTCTGCAATTAAATTATCCATAAGATTGTACAGTTTATCCGTTCGTTCGGGATCAACGCCAAAATGTATAAGCAGCATAAAACCGTTGAGTCCATCAGGTTTTTCGTTTTCATATTTTAATATGTTACTGTAAATGGTTTTGCTGTCGCGATATTTTTCGCCCATACTCGGAACGGTATAGTCGGCATTTGAGCCTGTGCCGCCTGTAAAATTCACAAGTTGTAAGCCAAGTTCGCCTGTCCATGCTGAAATGGTATCGTTATAATATTCGAATGCAGGAAGATAATAAGGCGCATCGGCTTTTGTTATTCCGAATTTTTGCATTTCAGCATAGTTATTTTCTATATCGGCGATATATTCATCTTTTGTAACAAGCAGCGAATCACGTTTTTCCCATGAGCAGTAAAGTAAATGTTTGTCGGAATGTGCGCCGAGATAATGTCCATCGTTTTTCAATTCATTAACTGTTGTTTTGAATTTGTTCATTCTGTAGGCATTTCCTGTAAAGAAAAACGAGCCTTTTGCGTTGTGTTTTTTCAATGCTGTACGAATAGTTTCATAGCCATCGTCGTAACCATCGGATGTAAAAACGAGCGCAATTTTCTTTTCGTTTTTGTCGCCGCGAACAATTCCGCCGTACATGTATTCAAATTCTTTTGCAGTTTCTTTTTCTTGAATACATCCGTATATTGATAACAGATTTGCCGTAAACAAAATAATTAATTTTATATTCATAACTTATTTAGTATTTATAATTTGTTTATTTAAATTTATTTAAGTCAATTATTCCGAAATCTTCTTTGTACTGTTCGTTTATGCTTACAGGCAATTTGCCCAGAAATTTCTGTTTGCCGCAAATGGCTTTTGCCGAACATGTCTGCGCTTCATCCGAATTGTCGTAAGCAACTATTATTGCAGCAAATTTTTCGTGATTTTTGAATTTTGCAATTGCATACGGATTGCCGAAAAATATTAAAATCACATTTTTATTTATTGCCAGATTATCGATAAAATCAACTGTAAGTGTGTCTGTTCCGAAATTTGTATAAGGACGCGAATGTGTATTGTGATATCCTATGATAATTGTTTGCGCATCCGACAGATTTGAAACGACGGAATCAATATTTTCCCTGCCGGATTCAGGTTTCAAAACGATTGTATCAATTTCGCAGTACTGTTTCAAGCGGTTTTTAAATGCATTGCCGTTTCCGATTTCAACATATTTTATTTTTGTAGAGTTCAAAGGTAAAATATTTTTATTCGACAGTAATGTCAGCGAGGCTTCGGCAAGTTTGAATCGCAACGCTTTTGCCTGCTCTGTATTCAGTTTTTCTAAAATTCCCTGCGGATTTATCGGATTGAAACCTTTATGCAGACCTGAATCATATTTGGCAGCGAGTATTTTTTTACAGTTTTTTTTGATATGTCGTTTAGATATTTTGCCGCTTTTTACCGCTTTTTCAATTTCGTCGATTGATTTTCTTACATTTACAGGAATTTCCAGAATATTATTTCCGGCAATCAGCGAATATAATGCTACCTTCGATGTGTCGCAGTTATACAGAGCGCCTTTCATTTCCAAAGCATCCGAAACGACCAGCCCTTTGAATTTCATCTTTTTTTGCAGTAAATTCGTACAAATTTCTTTCGACTGCGACGCCGGAATGTCGTTTTTATACAGCGCAGGTATTCGCAAATGTGCAGTCATTACGCCTGTTGCACCGCGTTTTATAAGTTCGCGAAAAGGATACAATTCAGTATCGTTTATATGTTTTCTGTCATGCATGATTGTTGGAAGTTCCTTATGCGAATCTTTATCGGTATCTCCGTGTCCGGGAAAATGTTTAAGACACGTAAGTATTCCTCCATCGTGCATGCCTTTCATGTATGCATAAGATTTTTCGGTAACTTTATATTTGTTTTCGCCGAACGAACGCATGTTTATTACAGGATTATTCGGATTATTGTTTATATCAACAACAGGAGCAAAATTAAAATGTACGCCTGTTTTACGGCACTGTTCGGCAACTTCCTGTCCGAATTGGTAAATCAGACTGTTATCCTGAATTGCGCCGAGCGTAAGCTGCTGAGGAAATTTTATAACACTGTCTAAACGCATTGCTACGCCCCATTCGGCATCCATTGTTACAAGCAGCGGAATGTTTACCAGCGATTGAAATCTGTTCAAAGTTTCGGCATATATGGTCGGACTGCACTCGCCCCAAATAATTCCGCCGATTTGTTCACTGCATATTATATCAGATATTTCACCGACATGTTTTTCTCCGCGTTCGGGATAGCAGGCTACAACAAACAGTTGTGCAATTTGCTGACGCAGAGTCATCGATTTTATTTGCGCATTAATCCACTGTCGCTTTGATTCCTGAGCATTTGTACATACGGCACACGCAACAAACAATGATGAGAGAATCATAATCCTGAAAACTTTCATTGTGAAATTTTAATTTTGTTGCAAATGTAAATCAAATTCTCGAATTACATACATGAAAATTAATGATTTTGATATATCTGACATTGAAACAGTAATACAAGTCAAAAAAATGACTGAATAATGTTCGTTACATAAATAGTCGCTCCTTAATAAGTGGCGAAATCATTTATTATAAACAAGTTATAAATGCAAATTATCGAATAAAAATGCCGTGTTTTACGTACATACAAGATAAAAGTCGGCAAAACAGGCACAGTTTTTTTCTTCTTCGTTTGTTCGTCATTGCGAACTGCGAAGCAGTGAAGCAATCCAGACTTGTGTCTAGTTTTCTTTCTGGATTGCTTCGTCGCTGCGCTCCTCGCAATGACGTGCTGCTTGCTTTTATGTCAAAACAAAACTGATAGAAATAATGTTGTATTATTGCTGATTTTTTTATTTTTAAGGAGCGACTAAATATTCATCGGGAAAAAACTTTTATGATTTTTTTTGTCGTTTGGGAAACCATCCTTTTTTTACCCGTTCTTCCTGTTTAATGGTTTCGCCTATGCCCCATAACGAGATAAAACCGAATATTCCTGAAATTGAAGATATTACTGTATCTTCTACAAATAATGAAACTAAAATTCCCGAAATTCCCGTAAACAGGAAGACTATCCAAAATTTTTTTGTGAAATAATATTCACCTTTGATACAAGCCCAGCGTGATACAAAAATTATGACAAATAATGAAGCGCCGACAATTATACCTGCAAACTGTTCCATTTATCCCGATTTTATATCTGCTTTCTTTCTATTCTTCGTTTTTCCTGCTTGTCGGCTTCAAATACAGCCCAGAAACACGAAAAACCAAGACATCCCAAAAATATTGATAACAACAAGTCAGCAAAGAGCGATACTGTGATTGATATTGCGCTGATAAATCCGAAAATCATCTTCAATTTTCTTTTGCCTAAATAATATTCAGCTTTTACAACCAAAGGATGAAACAATCCTGTTAACAAAAATATAGATACGCCTATTAATAAACCTTTAAAATACATTTCTCAATTTTTACGACAAATGTACATGAAATTCCCGAATTGCCTATATTTCATATAAAAAATTAAAATTTGGCTCACAGAAATATTTATAAATGTAAATGACATTTAGTAATTTAAATATTTAGTCGCTCCTTAAAAACTGTTTAAATTACATATTAACTGTAAATCAGATGTAAAAAACGATGAATGGAATTGCCGGGATGTTGATTTGTTTCCTGCATCCCGGCGGGATGCATCGCTCGGTAGAAATTTCAC
>JAIRKV010000193.1 GCA_031259935.1 Prevotellaceae bacterium
TTATCAGGCAATATATTCCTAAAAAAGAAGCTTATAATGCTTTTTTCGATGATGAAATACTAAAATTTCAATATAAAATTAACCGCAGACCAAGAAAATTACTTAACTTTGACTCGCCGCGGAAGGTATTTTCCTCCGCATTGAATAATCCTGTTGCATTTGATACTTGAATCTACCGACCCTGCCCGAACTTAAATAATTTTTGAGTTCCGAAATAAATTTTGTATTTTTGTCGCGTAGCATTTTGTTTTTTATTTTTGTAACACAAAGATGCTGAATTTTAGTGTCTTATACAAATAAACTGCTACTTTTTATTACAAATCAGCAAGTTGAAAAACTTGCGAAAGTTGTATAAATTATCTTTGCTGTTATAAAATTTACGAAAATGAATGCAGAAATTATAACTGTTGGCGATGAAATATTAATCGGTCAAATTGTTGATACCAACAGCGCTTATATTGCCGAACAACTTAATTTGATTGGAGTTGGCATTTACCAAAAAACATCTATATCCGATAATCGTGAGCATATTATTGAAAATATCGACAGAGCTTTCAAAACATCAGATATAATAATAGTTACAGGTGGTTTAGGACCAACAAGCGATGATATTACCAAACAGGTTCTGGCTGAATATTTCGGTGCAAAGCGTATGAAAATTCACGAACCTTCACTCGAAATAATTAAAAGCCTCATGGCACGCCTTGATATTCCATTGAACGAAGCCAATCGCCGACAGGCAGAACTGCCCGATTGCTGTATTCCGATATTAAACAAAAACGGCACTGCGCCGGCGATGTGGTTCGAACGCAGCAAAAAAATACTTGTTTCCATGCCGGGCGTTCCTTTCGAAATGAAAGCAATAATGAACGATGTAATACCAATGATTAGCAAGTATTTCAAATTGAATACCGTTTATCATAAAACGCTGCTTACTTATGGAATTCCCGAATCAATTCTGGCTGAACAAATAAAAGAATGGGAAAATAAATTACCCGAACATCTGCATCTGGCATATCTTCCCAATCCCGAATCGGGCGTACGGCTTAGACTTTCGGCATATAATGCAAATGATAAAAATTTGCTGATAAAAGAAATAGATAATCATTTCGACAGTTTAAGGAAAATTCTGAAAACGGCAGTTTACGGTGAAAACGACGATAATCTTGCTTCGGCAACAGGCGAACTTTTACAGCAAAAAAACGCAATGCTTGCAACTGCCGAATCGTGCACAGGCGGACATATTGCAAACATGATTACTGCAAATGCAGGTTCGTCAAAATATTTTAAAGGTTCTGTTATCGCATATTCCAACGATATAAAGATAAAAATGCTTGGCGTAAAGGCTTCGGATATAGAACAATACGGAGCAGTAAGCGAACAGGTTGCATCTCAAATGGCTCAAGGCGTACGCATTGCGCTCAACAGTGATTATGCGGTTGCAACTTCGGGAATTGCAGGCCCGGACGGCGGAACTGCTGAAAAACCTGTAGGTACGGTTTGGATAGCTGTTGCAACTCCTCGAAAAATTATCGCACAAAAATATATTCTGTCAAAACTTCGCGATGTAAATATTTCACGGGCATCGGCAATAGCATTGAACATGTTGCGATTGGAATTGATTAATGAAGAATAATTTATGGTTTTATTTGCATAATTTCTTCCAGCAATGGAGATTATCCGCTCGAATTTATTCGGTAACTGCTCCAAAAATTCATAACATAATTTACGTATGCATTTGGCTGTGTATCAATTACATTTCATAAGTGGAACTTATTGCATCGCAATTATAAATTTTTTTGATAATATCGGCAAACAAATCGGCTGTTGACAATACTTTGATTTTGTCTGTATTTGCTTCCTTACGCAAAGGTATCGTATCGGTAACAATAATTTCGGCAAGTTTGGACTTGGCTATTCGTTCATACGCAGGTCCCGAAAGAACAGGATGCGCCGCAAATGCTCTTACGCTTAAAGCGCCTTTGTCCATCATCATATCGGCAACTTTTGTTATTGTTCCTGCCGTATCAATCATATCGTCGAGAACTACAACGTTGCGCCCCGCTACTTCTCCTATTGCAGTCATCGAAGCAACTTCATTGGCTTTTTCGCGCGATTTGTGGCAAATTATCATTGGCGACTTTAATATTTTGGAATATGCATTTGCGCGCTTTGCTCCGCCCATGTCAGGCGCTGCTATTGATAGATTATCGAGTTCCAAATTTCTTATATATGGAAGAAACAATTTACTTGAATAAATATGGTCAACAGGAATATCAAAAAATCCCTGAATCTGGTCGGCATGTAAATCCATTGTCAGTACGCGGTCAACATGAGCTGCACAGAGCAGATTTGCAACTAATTTTGCTCCTATTGAAACGCGCGGTTTATCTTTGCGGTCTTGACGCGCCCAGCCGAAATATGGAATTACCGCTACTATTTTATAGGCTGACGCTCGCCGCGCAGCATCTATCATCAAAAGAAGTTCAAATAAATTATCGGATGGCGCAAAAGTAGATTGAATAATAAAGACTGTCGCTCCACGTACCGACTCATCAAAAGATGGTTGAAATTCACCATCACTAAACACCGTAACACTGGATTTACCGAGGTCTGTTCCAAAACTTTTTGTTATCATATCAGCCAGATAACGAGTTCCTCTGCCTGAAAAAAATTTTATTTGATTTGTAGGATGCATTTACTGTTTTTTTTGCAAAGGTAAGATTTTATGTTTTTGTAATAAAAAAATAATATGAACAAAATTTTGTTGATAAATTCACAGAGCGAATCAAATGTTGCAGATTGAAAAAATGAATTTAACTGAAATTATTAATATAAAACCTTTTCAAAAGTTTCGCTGAATCGTACCTGACGAATTATAACAGCAAAAATTTGACATTATTAATTACTGCATGAACACAAAACAACAGTTTTGCCATTTCATCTTTTGTAATTAAATCAAGGATGTCAGGCAAAAATGTTCTTTTGACAGCCGTTTTATTTGTTTTGCTTAATGTATTTGATTTTATTCGTTTGCAAAATCCGAATCTACAAGAATACGACCGCAATATTCGCAAACTATCACTTTTTTGCTCATCTTAATATCCAACTGTCGTTGAGGTGGAATTTTATTGAAACATCCTCCGCAGGCATCGCGTTTTACTGTTACCACAGCCAAACCGTTTCGCGCATTATGACGAATTTTGTTGTAAGCGGTAAGCAAGCGCGGTTCTATCAAATTTTTAATTTCATTTGACCGTCCGATTAATTCTTTTTCATCATTGGCAGTTTCGGATGTAATTTCGTTCAATTCCTGTTTTTTTTCTTCAAGTGCAATTTTTTTATCGGCAACCATAGCTCTTGTCGCTTCAATCTCACGTTTTTTATCTTTGATTTTTACACCGAGTTCCTTTATTATTTTCTCGTTCAACTCAATTTCCAGAGTTTGATATTCCAGTTCTTTCGACAATGAATCAAATTCACGGTTGTTCCGCACATTTTTTTGTTGTTCTTCGTACTTTTTGATAAGATTTTTTGACGTTTCAACATTAGCCTTCCGTTTATTTACGTTACCGTCGATTTCTTTGATTTCCTGCACCAGATTTTTAACACGCGTATCAAATCCTATGATTTCATCTTCCAAATCTTGAACTTCGAGAGGCAATTCTCCACGTATCGTTTTGATATTGTCAATGTTTGAATCAATTATTTGCAATTCATACAATAATCTTAACTTGTTCACAGATGACAAATCGGATAACATACCGATTTTTTTACTTTCCGATTTTGTCGTTGTTGATTTTTCCGCTGTTTTTTTTGTCGAAGTCTTTTCAACTTTTTTTGTTTCTCTTTTTTTTGTTTTTTCTGCCATTAATTTTTATTTTTTTTAACTGATAAAAATATGTTTTTTTTGTTTTCAGATGCTGTAGTTTTTTTGTTGCCGGTTTTTTTTACAACCTGTTGGTTGTTATTTTTGATTTACTTTTTTACTTCTGCTTTCCTTGTCGGGACTGCTTTTTCGCTGTTATTTTTTTGAGCCTGAATTGTTTTTTTACAACCTGCTGGTTGTTGTTTTTGATTCGGCTTTTTTGCAATATCTTTTTTTACAATTTTTCCAGTTACCGTTTTTTTAGCATGAATGTCTACAGATTTTTCAGGCTTCATGCAACTGCAACAGTTTCTTTTTTTGCCACAATTTTTATTTAATTTAAATAATATAAATAATTGGGTTTATATTTTTTTCAGCAATTTGCGCCGCAAAGTTAGGTAAATTTTTTTTAATAATATCATAAAATATTTCTGTGGTAAACTGTTCGCTTTCAAAATGGCCTATGTCGGCAATCGTAATTTTATTTTCAGCATCAAAAAACTGATGATATTTAAAGTCGCTGGAAACAAAAATATCTGCTTGATTTGCAATAGCATCGCCCAATAAAAAACTTCCTGCGCCTCCGCATACGGCAACTCGCAAAACTGTTTTCGAAACAGGTTTTGTTGACCTGATAATTTTCAAAGAAAAAATGTTTTTCAGCATTTTATAAAATTCATCATGCGTCATTGGCTCGGGCAAATTTCCTGTCATTCCCGAACCTGCATTTTCGTATTTATTTTCTAAACTGTAAATGTCGAATGCAACTTCTTCGTAAGGATGATTTTCCAATATTGCTTTTTTAATTTTTGCAATATTATGCTTTTGTGCAATCATTTCTATTTTTATTTCATCTTCGGTATGAAGTTTGCCTTTTTTGCCAACAAAAGGTTTTGCATTTTCTCCTGCTTTGAATGTTCCTTTGCCGTTTACGCCAAAACTGCAATTACTGTATGCGCCTGTATTTCCGGCTCCTGCTTCAAACATTGCATTGCGTACTTTTTCGGCATGAGATTCGGGAACAAAAACAGCAATTTTTGCAAGATCATTTTTCCGTGGCGACAAGATTTTACAATCGACAAGTCCTAATTTTTCACAAATTTTTGTGTTCACTCCGCCCTTGACGTTATCCATATTTGTATGCGCCGCATAAAGCGCTATATCATGTTTTATTGCTTTGGCAACTATTCGCTGCGTGGAATTTTGTCCCGTTATTTTTTTCAATCCCGAAAACACAACAGGATGATGAGAAATGACAAGATTTATATTTTTTGATATTGCTTCATCTACAATTTCTTCCGTAATATCGACGCACAAAAGCGCCGAATTTGTTTCTGCCTGTTCGTTTCCGACAATCAATCCCGCATTGTCAAAATCTTCCTGATAATTTAGCGGAGCATACTCTTCGATACATTGTATTACATCTTTTATTTTCATATTGTTTTTTTTATTTCGAGCAATCGCTGTTTAATATTTTTAAGTATTTCTATTGCTTCCATGTTTTTTTTTGTTCCCTCGCGGTTTTCAACAATTCGTTTATATGCGCCGTCCAGTTTCATTCCCTGTTTGCGAACCAAAAAGTGTATTAATCGAATCGTTTCAATATCTTGCTGCGAAAAAAGTCGGTTGCCTTTCCTGTTTCTTTTCGGATTTATAATATCTTTGAAATGGTTTGTCCAAAAGCGAATCAAAGATGTTTCTTCTCCAAAAATATCTGCAACTTCTCCGATTGAGTAAAATAACTTTTCCGATTCGTTTTCTTTGCCAGTCATTGTTTATTTTCTAATAATCAACACAAATAATATTAGCACAAAGATAGCATTAAATTATCAGATTATACACAGACGAATAAAAATTGTTGATAAAATTTATAAAAGAAAGGTA
>JAIRKV010000219.1 GCA_031259935.1 Prevotellaceae bacterium
AATGAACCTTGCACGCTTGGGCAACAAATATCTTGCCGATACCGAACCGTGGAAATTGGCAAAAACAGACATGGAACGAGTATCGACAATACTTGCCGTTTCGCTGCAAATATGCGCAAATCTTACAATTGCAATAGAGCCGTTTATGCCGTTTACAGCACAAAAACTGCTGAAAATGCTCAACATGCCTCAACACAAATGGGACGGTTTTGGAAAAACGGATTTGCTCAAACCGGGAAATAACCTCGGAAAAATAGAACTGCTGTTCGAAAAAATAGAAGATGATGCAATAGCAATACAGATTCAAAAACTTTTAGATACAAAAAAAACAAACGAACTCGACCATTATACACCCGATGCACCAAAACCAAATATCGCTTTCGCCGATTTCGCAAAAATTGACATTCGCACAGGAACGGTTACAGACTGCAAAAAAGTTACCAAATCCGACAAACTTTTACAATTCTCAATAAATGACGGAACAGGAACACGCACAATACTGTCGGGCATTGCACAATTTTATCCCGATACTGAAAAATTAATCGGGACGCAGGTTTGTTTTGTTGCAAATTTCGAACCGCGAAAAATACTCGGCATAGCGAGCGAAGGAATGATACTTTCGGTTGAAGATGCCGATGGCAGTTTAGTTTTGATACATCCGGACAGAGAAGTAAAAAACGGAACATCAGCAGGTTGATTAAGCGAAGCGGCTTAATAATTTTAAAATTTAAGGATTTAAAGAATAATATAAAGGAAAACAGAGAAATAAAACGTCATTGCGAGGAGCGTAGCGACGAAGCAATCCAGAAAGGATACAGGATATAAATCTGGATTGCTTCGCTTCGCTCGCAATGACGAACAAAATTTTCATTTATAAATATTTCTAATGAATAATTTCGATATTTTTTAAGGAGTGACTGTATAATTGAAGATTATGAAAATCGTTTTTTTGAAAAAATCGGATATGAATTTATAAAAAAGACTGCCTTTTTGAGACAGCCTTTCCATTCAAACATTTAATTAATTAAAGCGATTTATTTTTCTGTCGGATTCAGCGCTTTCCAAACTGTTGCCGATAATGCCGCTCCTGCAAACGGAGCAACAATAAATAACCATAATTGACCAAGCGCATTAAACGAACCGTTAATCGCTTCGAAAATTGCAGGCGCTGCGCTGCGAGCCGGATTAACAGATGTTCCCGTAATGGGAATACAAACGATATGAACCAGAATCAATGCAAGACCGATTGCCAAACCTGCAAATGCGCCTGCGCCTTTTTTGCCGTCGGTTGTTCCAAGCACAACCAGTACAAAAACAAATGTAAATACAAGTTCGGCAATAAATGCCTGAACGAGTTGTCCATCCGCAAATGCGTTTGCTCCGGTAAGTGTTCCGCCATCAGAATGACTGTAAACTTTTACCAGAATAAAAAGAATAAGCGAGCCGATTATTGCTCCTAAAGTTTGAAAAATCATATACATTCCTGCATCTTTTCCGTTCATTCTGCCCGAAAGCAGGCATCCCAAAGTTATTGCAGGATTAATATGACAGCCTGAAATTCCTCCGATTGTGTACGCCATTGCAACAACCGACAAACCAAACGCACAGGCAACTGTTAGCACCCAGCCTGCATCTGCGCCCGTACCCGTATTAAAGATTGCGCTTCCGCAACCCATCAAAACCAAAACCATTGTGCCGACTGTTTCGGCAAGATATTTTTTCATTTTTTTCTTTTTAATGTTTATACTTGAAAATATTAATATCAGTCGCAAAAATATAAAATAATTATTTAATATTTTCCTGTTAAATTAAATTTAACAATAATCGGTTGCTAATTACAGATTAAATCGTATGTTTTTGTTATTAACAATATTTGGTTTTGATAGCAGGTTGGTATTAGAAATCGAAATGAAAATAATTGTTTCCTATGCGCCGAAATAATTGTTATATTAATTCAAATTGTCATTATATTAACAAATTAATAACTAATCATTTATGGTTAAAATTAAAGTACAAATTTTTAAAATGGTAAACATATTTTACGCCTTCAAAAATCCGTATTCATAAACTTTGGGTTCTATTTTTTTTGCCAGAATTTTTAATGTCGCACGAAGACTGTCAATCAGTTTGCTGTATTTTTCGTCGGTCGAACGGCTGTTCATTTTGCCTTTTTCGTTGCGTCCCTGAAAGTATTCGCGAATATCGTAGAGCGAAGCGTTTACGTTGCAATCTTTTTGCAAGTGATAATATTTCCAAAGCTCTTTGCCGGCATCGAGTACGGCTTGCGCTTCTTTTGAGAATTTGCGTTTTTCTCCTTTCCTCCAGCTGTTTTTTTCCTCTTCCGCGTCCAGCTGCTCAAACAAATCCGCGTAGGCATTTCGTATAATTTTCCCGCTCAGGAAGCTGACCATAAAATGGCTCTCAAACCCCGTTCGCGCTTCGACCTCGTTTTCCGTAAAGGGTATCCAGTGATTGACGCCTTCTTTTGCGGAAATG
>JAIRKV010000028.1 GCA_031259935.1 Prevotellaceae bacterium
CTTCCGGAGGAACTCGCATACGACAGAGGCGGCAAAGGAAAAACGGAAATCAAAGGCGTAAAAATTATCACGCCTTCGAAGCCACGAAAAGCAGATACGGCATATCAAAAACGACAAAAACGCAAAAAATTCAGAGAACGCGCAGGCATAGAATCGATAATCGGACATTTGAAAACGGATTTCAGAATGGCACAAAATTATTTACATGGAGTTAATGGCGTATAAATCAATGCATTAATGTCGACAACTGCATGAAATTTGAAGAAAATGATAGAAATGTTAAAAGAAAAAGTTTTTCAAATTATTTTTCGCTTATTTTTTTCGCAAAAATTTTATTATCATGCTGCATAAAATTGGCTTTTTAAGGAACGACTAATTATAGAAATTTCATCGCAAGCAAAGGTTACGTGCGGAGCAACGACAGTTTTTCAAGTCATCTGCAGTAACCCGCACGTGATGCACAAGGAGATGTTGTTTCTACCAACATTTTATCTCTACGGGATATTTTTTTTTCGTTTTTTATTCATTTATTTTTCTGGATTAACTTCGTTGAGCTCCGCTGTGCTTCGGTTGCTTCGTCGCTACGCTCCTCGCAATGACGTAGTGATTTGTTGGTTACGGTGTTTCGATGTTTTTATTCGTCAAGGAGCGACTAAATTAAGTGCAAAACAGGAACAGTTTTATTTTATATCCATATTAATTTTAAAATTAAATATGCCGGTTTTGCTATCCTGTGTTACGGATGCTAATGTGAGTTTTTTTATAAATTTTTCTTTTTCGAGACCGGCAATATATTCCGATATGCTTTCGTAGTTATGAGTATATCCGCTGATATAGATTCTGTTTTCGTTCAATTCGGGTTCTTTGCCTGTTACAAAAGGTTTTGCCAGCGGCTGTACTGCAAGTTCGGAAAGCGTAATCTGTTCGGGCGTTACGGTTGCAATTCTGTCGTATGCGAATGCAATTTTTATCGGCAAATTTTTGTTGTGGACTGCAATTGCCTGCCGTTTCTGTTGAGTTATGTTACTGATTTGTCCGTGCTGTTTTTGCAGTGTCATTAATTTTGTGCTGTTTTCCATGTATAAAACCGATATGTTTCGCGAAACAAGCGTATTTGCTACAAGTATCAATAATATAAATATCAGAGCGGGCAGTTTTATTTTATGAAAAAGCATCAAAGCCAGCCGCGAACCGTATGTCGAGGGTTTAACAATGTTGCGTATCGAAAATTTTTCTTTTATTATTTGCATTATTCTGTTTTCTGCCGTTTGCCTGTCGGCATCGTCGGTCAGGCATTCTATTTCTATGATTTTATTTTGGATGTTTTCAATTTTTTTCAAAAATTTTTCAACCTGTTCGATTCTGACAAACGATATGTGTCCCTTGTAATCGAAGTTCCACAGGAAATGGTTTTCATCGCCGGTAACGCGCGAAATTATATCTTTATTTGTATCGCAGTTTTTGGTGATAATGCCGTATCCTTTCAGCAGCACGGCAACGGGTATCTGTTCTTTTGATATTTCAGCAGATGTAATGTCAAAATTTTCGTGTCGGGATACAAACTTGCCGTTTTTGTATTGTACGGAACAGACCGAAAAATTATCCGTATCATTAAAGGTAACTGTCAGAACGTGTATCCGGTTTAATATTTTTTGAACAATTTTCATTTAGCGTATTATGGTTGGTTTTATGAAAACGTTTAATTTGCGGTCGACCTTATTGTTTTTTGTGCTTCCGAACAGCCATTTTATTATCGGAATACGCGCTAAAAAAGGAATGCCTTTGGATGATTTCTCTTTTGTGTTTTTGTCGATACCTCCAAGTAAAACCATGTCTTCGTTTTGTACGGTAATCTGCGATTTGAAACTGCGCGTAATTGATCCGGGCGGAGCGCTTTCTTCTTCGCGTTCGGTAAATTCGTTCTGTTCTATTTCTATTTCAAGCGTTATTTTTTCGTCGAGGCTCACGTATGGCGTTATTTTTATGCTTAAATTGGCTTCGATATTTTTCCATGTATAAAATTCGGACTGTATGGGATTTTGCGTGCCGAAATAATTGTTTGTTACTTCCTTATAATATCGGGTTTCACCGCTTTTTAGCGAGGCTTCGTGTCCGTTCAGGGTTGATAATCGAGGCGTCGATAGCAGTTCCACAGTTCCGTTTTCTTCCAGAAGTTTCAAATCCATATAAAAGGCAGGCGTTACTTTTCCCAGATTTATGGAACCGAAACCGTTAAAGCGGTTTATCAAACTGTTTACGGATGCTGCGCCCAGCGACATGTCGATGCCGGGGCTAAGAGTTCCCGACGTAGTTGTCGATGATTTGCCAATTCCCATGCCTGTTCCTATTTCTTGTATATCTGATTTCATTACATCTGCTATTATTATTTCTATGGTAATCAAAGGCACAGGCTTGTCGACAGATTTCAAAAACGATTCCACGCGGTAAATCGAACGCTGGTCGCCGCTTACTATAAGACTGTTCAAATCGGGAAATGTTTTTATTTGAAGCCCCGATTTAATATTTGCAGGAATAATGTCTTCAACTTTTGCTACCGAGCGGAAAGTTAAAAAAATGTTTTTTACCGCTGTTATGTTTCTTGTTTCCTGTGCGGCGTTGGAGTTTCCGAAAAAATATATTCCGTTTTCTTCGTAATAGGAATATTGGGTTCCTGATAATATGACTGATAATAAAGTTTTGAAATCAACATTATTTACATAAATTCCTGTTTGCCCGCCAACTGGAGTTATAAAAAAGTGATTTAACGACAGTTTGTTGCAAAGTTCCATAATAATATCCTGAATATTGCCCTGTCCTATGTGCGCCGTAATCATTCCTGCCGAATCGACGGAAAGCTGGCTGGTTTGAAAATTTGTTCTGAATATGTATGGCGCCGGCGTTATGCCTGTATTTTCGCTTGCTGCTGCGGTTGTGTTTTGCATAAATGTCCAAACGCCTTTTGAATCCCTGTCAGCCATCAAACCATTGACCGACGCCAGCGTTTGCAATGCATCGTCAAACGGCAGTGATTTTGCATATCCGTAAATTTGGTAATTATACATATTTTGTGGAATTATCACATTTACATTTGCTTTTTCGGCAATTTTTTTTGATAAATTTATAAGCCTTTCGCCGTTCAGGTCGAAACTTAATGTACGGTTATCGATATCATATTCTACCGTATTTTTAGGAGCTTCCGGAATCGGCGGTTTCACAGGAAAAATTGATACAATGTTACCTGTTACACTTATTTCGAGATTATATTCATTGCACAAAAATTCTATCAAATCTGCAACTTTTAATCGTGCAAAGTTGCAATTAACAATAATATTTTCAGCGCCTTTGATATTAAGATTTACGCCGCTAACGGTAGCCACATTTCTCAACAGGTCGGTAAGCGTTGATTTTCCTGCCGAAATATCAATTTCTTTATTGAATGAAGAGTCAATCTGTATTACATGCTGTAATTTTTGTGAAACAGTAATATTTTGTAATGTATCCTGCGCCGAAAGTGATACGGATACAAATGTGAATAATAACAGTAATTTTATATTTTTCATGACAGTTTTATTTTTCTAATTTCGTAATAAAGGTATCAGTTCTTCAAGCGATGTTTCTCCTGTTTTCAGCATTTCAAGTCCTGCATCTTTCAGTGAGATAATACCGCGGGATTTTAACAGCGATTCTACATCCGATTCTGTATTGCGAATGGCAACAGACAGTTCTTCGTCAACAGGAATTACTTCGTAGATTGCTCTTCGTCCGCTGTATCCCGTGTAGAAACATCTATCGCAGCCCTTTGCTTCGTAATAATATGATATATCGCTGTTTTGCAATAATTCTTTTATGTCGTTACCGATTATATCTTTTTTTTGCTTGCAATGCGGACACAATAATCTTATTAATCGTTGAGAAAGGCACATTATCAAAGTGTTTGCTATAAGATACGGATGTACTCCCATGTCGATTAATCGTGTAACGCTTCCCCAGGCGCTGTTTGTGTGAATTGTTGAAAATATAAGATGTCCCGTGAGCGAACTTCTGATGGCAATTTGCGCTGTTTCGGTATCACGAATTTCGCCCAGCATGATAATATCCGGATCTTGACGCAAAAATGTTCGCAAAGCATTTGCAAATGTAAGTCCTATTTCGTCTTTAAGCTGCACCTGATTTACGCCTGCAAGCGTATATTCAACAGGATCTTCTATCGTAAGAATATTTCCCGATTCTTTGTTCAGTCGTCTTAATGTTGCATATAATGTTGTACTTTTTCCCGAACCTGTAGGTCCGCATATCAATATCATTCCGTGAGGTTTTTCTATAACTTTATAATAATCGTTGAGCTGACGCTCGCTAAATCCGAGATTGGAAAGTTCCAATAATTCTATATGTCTGGTTAATAGGCGCATAACTATTTTTTCGCCATAAATTGTTGGTAATGATGATACGCGCACATCAAATTTTTTACCGTTGCGATTATACAATATGCGACCGTCCTGTGGAAGGCGGCGTTCGGAAATATCAAGATTGGCAAGAATTTTTATCTGGTTTACGAGAGATGCATAATTAATTTTTTCGATGACATATTTTTCTAACAGTTTTCCATCAATTCGTAATCGTATTCGACATCTTTCTTCGTAACTTTCTACATGGATATCGCTTGCATAATTATCAAAGGCTTCTTCAATCAATCCCATTAAAAAACCCTGTCCGCTACCGATTTCACTGATTGACAGTGAAACATTTCCTTTTTCGCGAGAGTCTACGCGATAGTATTGTCTTAATAATTTTTGTATCTGCCCGTCATCAACAAAAGTAACGTTTATTTTAATATTGTACAGTACATCAATTTCCTGACAGATAGAATCGTACTGTTTTCCATCCTGACCGTAACATAACAAAACATCATTGTCCATATCATAAGGAATCAATAAATATTCCCAAGCCTGCGCAGATGTAAATTTCTGTATGAGTTCAACTGCTATATGCTGTTTTACCGTAATCATATCAAAACATTAATTATTATATACAATGATAACAGGCAACCGGATATTCCGACCAGCGGAACAGTTCTTTTTTTGTGCCAAATTATATAAATTACAATCCACCATGCCAAAGCTGCCAAACATGATCCAATTAAAAAATATATAAAATTACGAAATTCAAACATAGGAGTCAATGCAATAAAAAACAGTAAATCTCCAATGCCTGCATAATGTTTTATTGAAGAAATTTTCCTGTTTTTTATATAAACATACATCAAAACGCATAGAAACATGTATATCAATATTGCAAGATTTAAAATAAAATTCGTGGCGCAAATGTTTAATCCATATAAAACAATTGCCACTGTTACGGCGCAAACAGCCAATATTATTAACCATATTAATGCTACTTTTCGGCAGCAAAAATCGCTTATTATCATTGGAAAGACAGGAATAATGAGCAATAATAATATACAGGTTGAAACGTTCATAAACAGATCAGTCTTTCACTTTTTCCACAAGTTTTTTGTCCTGGTCGATTTCCCAAACGTTGAAAACGCCATCGCCATCAAAATCAACGATTGCCGTTGCCGTAGCTTTAAATCCCTGTTCGGATGCTTCTGTAATTTCTATAACATAGTTTGCATTACCGCCATCCGATACCAGCGGTTGCTGCTCAAAGTCAAGTTCTTCCAATGATAAGGAATAACGGGAATAAGTATAAAAATGATTTTTTTCCAGCGTATATAAAAAAGCCAGCTGCTGCTGAGCTTCAGTGCTTTTGGCGCGCGAAATTAAAGGCATGAGATTGGGCAATGCTACCAGTATCAAAATGCCTATAATCACCAGAACTATTAATAACTCGGAAAGCGAGTATGCTTTTACTTTTTTTTTCATAATATTTTTTATTAAAATGAACTTGCAAAACAGATTATTTAAACTTTGACTTCGCAAAATAACATAAAATTTTTTAATGCTGCTTGAAAACAATTGCAAGTTTATATAAAAAAAAGGATATTTAAAAATATTTTTTCTGTTTTTTTTCTGTTCGTTTAATAATTGTCTGCATATCAAACTGTTATTATTTGCGTTTGAAATGCCATTAAATATATTTTATTTAAAATTTCGGCAATTATGGTTTTATTATCTTAAATATTTTTTCAGGATTATGATTTTCGCCTGTTACAATTATTTTTGCCTGCTCGTAAACAGGTTCTCTGATTGATAAAAGGCGCTTTATATGTTCATACAGTTCGCTGTTGCGTTTGCCTTGCAGCAGCGGTCGTTCCGGATTCGACAATAAAATGTTCTCATACAATTCGTCAACAGTGCATTTCAGATAAATGCATGTTCCGCTGGCGTTCATAAATTCCATATTGTTGTCGAAGCAAGGCGTTCCGCCGCCTGTTGCAAGTACAAAATTATTATTGTTTTCAGTTATTTCATGCAATGCTTTCCGTTCGTATTCACGAAATTTTTTTTCTCCTTCCTGCGTAAAGATTTTTGCTATGGAAGTGTTATATTTTTTTTCGATATAAGAGTCCAAATCAAAAAAATCAATATTCAAAAGTTCAGCCAACGGTTTTCCATAAGCGGTTTTTCCGCTTCCCATGAAGCCTGTAAGGAATATTTTTACGTTTTTATTCACAAATTTTCATGTTTGTAAATTACAGCAGCGACATTTGTATTGCTTTACTGTCGTCTGTTTCGGGTTTATTGTCTGCCGCTTCATCCTGTCTGGGATTTTTTTCGAGAGGCTCAATAAATTTAACCGTATCAACATCAAATGTTGAAATGCGCTTACCTTTTGCGCGAAAACTTTTTGCTCCGATAAATTGTTCTACATCAATAAATTCTGTCGGACGTTTTGCGTTTTTTCCTTTGAATGTTATCTCAAGTTGAGGATATTCATCGTGCGAAATTTCAACGAGGTAAGATCGTTGATTTTCGTCAATAAAGCGTTGCGGGGCGTTTGATGTTTCAAATTTGAAGCGCTTGACATAGAAATATTTTTGTTCGCCATCGAAATAAGTTGCCGAAAAAACGGTATCGGAATTATATTTTCGGATAGATAAAATATTTTCGTCATAGCGATTGCTCAAATCAAAACTGGTTGTAAAATATGCTCCCTGCTTTGTAATTACAAGAATTTTGTCATCGCCGGCAAATTCGCCAATCAATATTCCTCTGCCTTCGGCGTTCAGGCGGTTTATTGATTCGTCAAACCAAATTTGGCGACCGCTCAATGTTGACTCGCCTTTTTCTTTCAATACGATTTTATGAATGGCGTATTTTGTAAATATATTTCCGATCGACTGACGACCTTTAATTGCAAGCGTGCTGAAATCGAGTTCTGTTATAAGATTTTTCAGGCGCGGACGGGGTTTGAAATATATTTTCAATATTTCGGCTTCGCCGTTGGCATTTGCACTGAAATACAAAATTTGCGAATTTACAGTTCCTCTTGTAAGGTCGTACTCGCGGTCGCGCGTTATTGATGTAACGGCAAATCTTTTCATCATTATTGCTCCGTTTTTTCCATCTCGATAAACTGCATTGTATATTGTTCTGTCGTCGTTGCGCTTAAAAATTCCGACATATATAATATCTTTTCCGACAAAGGTTTTTTCTGTAACTTTTGTTATAATATATTTCCCGTTTTTTAAGAAAATTATAATATCGTCAACATCCGAACATTCGCAAACATACTCGTCTTTTTTCAATCCTGTTCCCAAAAAACCTTCCGTGCGGTTTACATACAATTTTTCATTTGCCACGACAACCTGTGATGCCTGAATTACATCAAAATTCATAATCTCCGTTTTGCGTTCGCGACCTTTTCCATATTTCTTTTTTATTTGCCTGAAATATGTAATCGCATAATCAATCAGATTGTCGAGATTGTTTTGTACTTCATCAATTTCAAATTCAACGTTTTTGATGTGTTCATCAGCCTTTTTAATGTCAAATTTTGATATTCTGCGAACAGGTTTGTCTGTGAGTTTAAGTACATCTTCGCGGGTAATTTCGCGTTTCAGGTTATCGAGATATGGAACAAATGCCAACTCTATTGCGTCAAGCTGGTCGTCCCATGTTTTTGTGTCTTTTTCGAGTTCGCGATAGATGCGCTGTTCAAAAAATATTTTTTCCAGCGATGAATAGTGCCAGTCTTCGAGTAACTCGTTCATTCTAATTTCCAGTTCCTGTTTCAGCAGTTTTTTTGTCGAGTCGGCGCAACGCTTCAATATTTCGGTAACACCCAGAAACATTGGCATTTTATCAACAATTACGCACGAATTTGGCGATATTGATATTTCGCAATCGGTGAATGCATAAAGCGCATCTATAGTTTTGTCGGGTGATGTATCGTTGGCAAGATGAATAACTATTTCAACATTTTTTGATGTATTGTCATCAACTTTTTTTATTTTTATTCTTCCTCTTTCGTTGGCTTTAAGTATTGATTCTATTATGCCCGAAGTTGTTTTGCCGTAAGGAATATTTGTAACGACAAGCGTTTTGAAATCTTCGCCTTTTATTATTTTTGCGCGCACTTTTACAGCGCCTCCGCGCAAGCCATCGTTATATCTTGAACAGTCGATATATCCGCTTGTCGGAAAATCGGGATACAATTCAAAATCTTTGTTTTGCAAATATGCAATTGAAGCGTCAATAAGTTCGTTGAAGTTGTGAGGCATGATTTTTGAAGCCAGTCCTACGGCAATTCCGTCAACTCCCTGCGACAGCAGCAGCGGAAATTTCATTGGCAAAGTTACAGGTTCATCGTTGCGACCGTCGTATGATGGCATCCATTCCGTAATTTTATTGTTGAAAGCCACGTCATGAGCAAATTTTGACAGTCGGGCTTCGATATAACGCGAAGCGGCAGCATTATCTCCCGTTAAAATATTTCCCCAGTTTCCCTGTGTTTCAATCAGTAAATCTTTTTGTCCGAGCTGTACCAGCGCATCGCCAATAGATGCATCGCCGTGAGGATGATATTGCATTGTAGAACCTATAATATTGGCGACTTTGTTGAAGCGTCCATCATCCATTTTTTTCATTGCATGCAATATTCGGCGTTGCACAGGTTTAAGCCCATCGTTAATATGAGGAACTGCACGTTCTAAAATTACGTACGATGCATAATCAAGAAACCAGTCCTTATACATTCCCGAAAGAAGATGTTTTTTTGTGTCATCCGTTTCGATAAATTTTGTAAATCGTCCGGCAGAAACTTCGTCTGTCGTATTATTACTTTCGGGGTCTTCGGTTATTTCTGTTTCTTCTATTGGTTCGTCCAATTCAAAATCATCTGCCATATAAATTATTTTGCAGTTAAAATATTTTTATTATCAAGCGTTTAAATGTTTTTAAAGTATTATATTTTACCATTTTTCCCAATGCAAATAATTTTCTTTCCATTTGTCTTTTGGCGTTTGTTCGCCATCGGGATAGCCTGTTAATATAAGCGAAAGTGGAATAACCGTTTCGGGCAAATTGAACGATTCCTGCAACTGTTTTACTCTTTCCGTACCCGGATAAGCTCCTGTCCACACTGCGCCGAGTTGCATGGCTTCAACAGCCAGAAGGATATTTTGCGTTGCCGCCGAACAGTCCTGCACCCAAAATTCGCTTGCTTCGCCTTGAAAAAATCTTTCCGAATTTCCGCACACAAGTATTGCTCCTCCTGCGTTGCGCAGCATTTTATTGTTTGGCCATTTTTCAGAAAGCCTGTTTAAAACGGCGCTGTCGCTTACGGCAACAAATTCCCACGGCTGTTTGTTTCCGGCTGATGGCGCTGCCATTCCTGCTTTTACCAGCGTTGTTAAATCATCTTTGCTTACCATTTTGCGTTTAACAAAATCGCGTACGCTTTTGCGATTATGAATGTTCTGAAGAACAGTGGTTTTTGTATCAACCGTAGCGGGTTCTTCCTGTTTTTTCCGATTGCTGCACGAAACAGCCAAAATGCCTGCTATTGCAAGACATATAAAAATTGTTTTCATTTTTTTGATATTTTTTGAATAATATTTTTAATAACT
This sequence comes from Prevotellaceae bacterium, assembly GCA_031259935.1. Classification (GTDB taxonomy): domain Bacteria; phylum Bacteroidota; class Bacteroidia; order Bacteroidales; family UBA932; genus JAIRKV01. The sequence goes on from JAIRKV010000028.1 coordinate 10,031, forward strand.
CTGTTAACTTTCATACCGTAATCTGTTTACAATAAAATCTTTCCGTTCGGGAGTATTTTCGCCCATATAAAATTCCAGAAGTTCGCGTATCGAATCGTTTTTGCTTAAATGCACTCTGTCGATACGTATTTTTTCGCCTATAAATTCTTCAAATTCTTCGGGCGAAATTTCACCAAGACCTTTGAAGCGTGTAATTTCTGCTTTTTCGCCAAGCGTTTTTATGGCTTTTTGCCTGTCGGTTTCGTTGTAGCAATAATAAGTCGCATTACCGTTTTTTTTCGATTTTGTATCGTCTGCCGTTCGCATTCCTGTTTTACGAACTCTGAAAAGCGGCGTTTGCAGAATATATAAATGTCCCAAACGAATCACATCAGGGAAAAATTGCAGAAAAAATGTCAATAACAGCAAGCGAATATGCATTCCGTCAACATCGGCATCGGTTGCAATCACTATTTTGTTATAGCGCAGATTGTCTATGCTTTCTTCTATATTAAGCGCAGCCTGCAAAAGATTAAATTCTTCGTTTTCGTAAACTATGCGTTTTGTTTTTCCGTAAGTATTCAGCGGTTTGCCGCGAAGACTGAAAACGGCCTGAGTATTTACATCTCTCGATTTTGTTATTGAACCGCTTGCCGAATCGCCTTCGGTTATGAATAATGTGGAATTTTCGGCAAGAGCATGTTTATCATTATAATGTATGCGACAATCGCGAAGTTTTTTATTGTGAATGTTTGCTTTTTTGGCGCGTTCACGCGCAATTTTTTGGATTCCGGATATTGTTTTGCGTTCTTTTTCGGATTCCTGAATTTTTTTGAGAATAATTTCTGATGTCGTTTTGTTTTTATGAAGATATTTATCAAGTTCTTCGGAAAGAAAATCAATTACAAATGTGCGAATTGATTTGCCATTTGGCGACATGTCTCTTGAGCCGAGTTTGGTTTTGGTTTGCGATTCGAAAACAGGCTCTATCACTTTTATGCTTATTGCAGCGTACATCGACATGCAAATATCTTTTGTGTCAAAATCTTTTTTATAAAAGTCGCGTACTGTTTTTCCTATTGCTTCTCGAAATGCGCTCAGGTGAGTTCCTCCCTGCGTTGTGTGCTGTCCGTTTACAAACGAATAGCAAGTGTCGCCATAACCCGAACCGTGAGTAATAACTACCTCAATATCATCGCCTTTCAGATATATCGGCGGATATAATGGTTCTTCGCTCATGTTTTCGTTAAGCAAATCGAGCAATCCGTATTTTGAAATATAATTTACTCCGTTAAGTGAAATTGTTAATCCCGTATTAAGATAGGTGTAATTTTTCACCATAGTTTCAACAAAACTGTTGTTGATAACGTAACTGCCAAAAATGTTTTTATCGGCAACAAAAATTGTATTTGTTCCGTTTCCTGCGTTTGTATCATTTACCGTATCGTCAATCAGATTTCCACATTCAAAAACGACAGAGCGCGATTTGTTTTCGCGTATGGATTCAACGCAAAATTTTGAGGATAAAGCGTTTACCGCCTTTATGCCGACTCCGTTCAATCCTACTGATTTTTTAAACACTTCCGAATCGTATTTTGCGCCCGTATTCATTTTTGATGTAGCATCAACAAGTGCGCCAAGCGGAATTCCGCGTCCGTAATCGCGAACGCATATCTCATCTTCGTTTATCGCAATATCAATGCGTTTACCGTAACCCATTATATATTCGTCTATTGAGTTGTCGATAACTTCTTTGAGCATTACATAAATTCCATCGTCGGGCGAAGAACCATCGCCAAGTTTGCCTATGTACATTCCCGGACGAAGACGTATGTGTTCTTTCCAGTCGAGGGTTATAATATCATTTTCAATATATTTCTTTATTTCATTCATAAAATTTTAATATCATTTGCCTGATTGCTGTAAATGCAGTAAAATAATTACCTTGTATCTTAACTGTCAGATGTTTTCAATATCTGATTTAGATTTAATTCAATACCTGTTCACTGTCGTTTTGTGTTGTAACTGTAACTTTACAATAACGGTAAATTTTGCAAATGTACAAAATTTTATACTTAACCGTGTCATAAATTTATCAACAATTGTTGTAACAGTCTACTTTTTATTACATAATACCAAACTTGTTTACAGCGATTTACAACTAAAATTTATTTGTGATAACTTCTAATGTTTTTCGGTTTCAACCGTTCAATGGCACAGGTACAAAAAAGACAGGAAAACATATATTGAAATTTGTTACATAATTTAAACAGCATTTATAAAAAAGTCTTTATTTTTGTTAGTGTTTTCAAAAAACAACATTTCGTGTAACCCGCAACAAACAAGATGTTACATTTATCAATACAGATGTAACCAACATAAAAACAAGTGTTACATTTTCGTTTTGTACTTATGGCAATCCGTATTTACCTTTGTGCAAAAAAATATATCATGTGAAAACATGTTGAAAACGAATTATAATATCATTTAAAGTAAAAAATGCAAGTATGAATTTAACCAAAACAAAAAAGAAGCGGGCACGAAACAAAAAATATTGCCTGCATGTATTCATTTATTTATGTATGTTGTTGATTCCTTCAGGCTTATTAGCCCAAACAGGAATTGTAGTTAAAGGTCAGGTTACCGATTCAAACGGACCTGTAGCCGGTGTTATAATTGTAGTTCAGGGAACCGGCATCTATGCCAGTACCGATGAAAATGGAAATTATTCTATCACGACAGAAGATGAAAATTCCGTACTGTTGTTTTCGTATCTGGGTTATAAGACCGTAAGCGAAACCGTGGCAGGCAGAACTCTTATCAATGTTTTAATGGAAGAAGATGTTACCACGCTCACTGAATCTGTTGTAGTCGGTTACGGGCAAATGAAAAGAAGCGACTTGACAGGTTCTGTTGTTTCCGTATCGTCGGATGCTATTACAAAATCGGTAGTTACTTCCATCGATCAGGTATTGAACAGAGCGGCAGGCGTGCAGATAACTCAAAATTCGGGTATGCCTGGCGCAAGTACTTCTGTCAGAATCAGAGGTATAAACTCGTTAAGCGCTTCAAACGAACCTGTTTATGTGATAGATGGCGTGATTATTGATGGCGGCTCAACAGATGGTAACAATACAAATACCAATGCTATAGCCTTTGTCAATCCGGCCGATATTGTTTCAATCGACATATTGAAAGATGCATCGGCTACTGCTATTTACGGTTCAAGAGCGTCAAACGGCGTTATTATCATTACAACCAAACGCGGACAAAAAGACGATGCTTCAGTAAGTTACAACGGTTACATCGGCTGGCAGCAAATACCCGGAAAACTGGATGTGTTGAACCTGCGCGAATATGCCATACATCGTAATACTTTAGCCGAGCTGGGAATTTCTCAATGGAACAACAATTTTGTCCGTCCCGATTTGCTGGGCGAAGGAACCGACTGGCAGGACGAACTGTTTACAAGCGCTTTTATGCACAGTCATAATATTTCCGTTTCGGGAGGCAGTGAAAAAAACACCTATGCAATGACAGCAGGTTATCTTAATCAGGATGGTATTGCAACAGGCTCGGGATTTAAACGCTTGAACCTGACAGGCAATTTTGATGCTCATGTAAAGGATTTTTTGAAAACAGGCATCAATTTTGCATTAAGCACTTCGAATCAAAAATTGACTGTTTCTGATCAATCGTTGATTTCGACTGCAATACGAACAACGCCCGACGTGCCTGTTCGTAATGCCGATGGCTCTTTTGCAGGAACAGAAGAGCAATTTATGCCGCGAAACCCGATGGCGCTGGCTTCGCTTGTTGACAACCGAAACGAAATTACAGGCATTCGCGGTAATACTTATGCCGAAGCCACTGTAATTGACGGATTAACCCTGCGTACCGAACTTTCATTTAATTACGGCATAACGAGTACTTACAGATTTCAACCAACTTATTATCTTTCGTCTACTCAGTTCGAAGACAATAATCAGGGCGAATATTCAAAACAATACAACAAGTATTGGAACTGGCACAATGTTATTACCTATAATAAAAAATTCGGAATACACAGCATAAATGCCATGTTAGGACAGGAAATGCAAAAATCATCATGGGATTATCTTTCGGGTTCGCGTACCGGATTTACAACTAACGGCGCTACCGACTTAACTTTGGGAGATGCTACAACTGCCGCCAATAACGGTTATACGGGAGCAAGCGCAATTCTTTCATTTTTTGGTCGA
>JAIRKV010000052.1 GCA_031259935.1 Prevotellaceae bacterium
CATTTGGATGCAAACGAACCTGAAAATATAGCCGATTCGGTAAAATTATTAAAATTAAAACACGTTGTGATTACATCCGTTGACAGAGACGACCTCGATGATTTGGGCGCTTCACACTGGGTAAAAGTAATAAATGCCGTGAAAGAAAAAAATCCGGCAGTTACGATGGAAACGCTCATTCCCGATTTTCAGGGAAGAAAAAACCTGACGGATTTAATCATAAAAACCCGTCCCGAAGTAATTTCGCATAATCTTGAAACGGTAAAACGACTCTCGAAAGCCATACGAAGCAAGGCAACTTACGAAACCTCGCTGAATCTTATACGGCAAATAGCATCTTCGGGCATTACGGCAAAATCGGGAATTATGCTGGGACTTGGCGAAACGCATAAAGAAGTTCTCGAAACAATGGACGATTTATTAACGGCAGGCTGCTCCGTTATGACCATAGGACAATATCTGCGCCCTTCAATACGCAATATCGAAGTCGTTGAATACATACATCCCAAAATATTTGATGAATATAGAAATATTGGAATTGAAAAAGGATTTGCTCACGTAGAAAGCGCGCCTTTGGCAAGATCAAGTTATCATGCCGAACGGCATGTTGAAAATTAGAAACCCGAATCGCCGAAAACAAAATGAAAGAACAATACAAACTAATGGCTTGATGACCGTAAATTTTATAACTTTATTATTATGATAAAAACAAAACTGATTGATTTAAAAACATTAAATTATAGCGATGCATGGGCAAAACAGCAACTTTTGCTCGAACAGTTGAAAGAAGAAAGACGTTTGGGCAAACATGGCGCAAATTATTTATTGCTGGTCGAACATCCTCACGTATATACTCTCGGGCGCAACGGCGACATGCAAAACATGCTGATAGATGCAATTCAGTTGAAAGCAAAAAATGCCGAATTTATCAAAGTTGACAGAGGAGGCGATATTACCTATCACGGACCGGGGCAGTTAGTTGCATATCCCGTGATTCGCCTGGATATGTTCGAAACAGGCATTAAGGAATATATATATCGACTGGAAGAAGTTGTTATTCGTACAATAAGCAAATACGGAATAAAAGGCGAACGGCTGAAAGGCGCTGTCGGAGTCTGGCTTGATGCCTGTACCGAAAAGGTGCGTAAAATATGCGCAATAGGAATCAAATGTTCAGGATTTGTTACCATGCATGGTTTTGCCTTGAACGTAAATACCGATTTGAATTATTTTAATTACATAAATCCCTGCGGATTTGTTGATAAGGGAGTAACATCAATCGAAAAAGAATTAAACCATACAGTTGATTTCGACGAACTGAAAACATCTATACTGCACAACTTTACAAAAGTTTTCGGAATGGAATTTGTTTGTTATTTAGTCACTCCTTAGAAAGCAGACAATACATTGATTGTTAATAATTCGTTAAGAAAAATATTTGTGTAAAATTGCAGGTTTTTGTATTTCATTTTTTCATTTTTTGCAATAATGTGCCGGTTTGTTGGCTGCGGAGTTTCGCTTTTTAAATTCGTAAGGAGCGAGTGTGTGTAAGAATTGATTGCAATTTTTATTAGATTGTGAGTAATTTGAAAATTTCATGCAGGTCACTCCCTTAAATTGTGTTGGAATTTTTATACGGTTGCGTGTAATTTGGATATTTAGTGCTATCTTTGCGAAATATTTATAAAAAATAAAAATTAAGATGAAAAAAATGAATATTTTAAAACAGTTTGCTGTTACAGTCATTTGCATAACATTTGTTTTTGCCTGTAAAACAAACAGTAAGTCAAATTTTGAATTTATGCCGGTAACCGTTGCCGACAGTATTCAGAATTATTCAAACGATACGGCGATAAGCAATATTATATCAATAAAATATTTTGACGCAAAAAATACAAAGAGCGGAGATTCTGTTGCCGACAATATAAATAACGATTTTTTTGCATGGCTTGAACCTTTCTTCGACAATGGTGGCGAGCTGCTGACAAAAGATAATCTCAAGGATGCTGTTGCTTCGGAAATAAAAAGATTTATAAAAGATATAAACGAAGATGAATCGCTTGCCGATTGCGAATCATGTAAACATGCCGAATTATTTATTGATACTCGACCAGTATATCAGAACGGCAAAATTATTTCTTTGGTTTATTCGTTTAATCAGTATTCGGGAGGAGCGCACGGAACTTACGGACTGGCAACTTTTAATTATAAAAAAGATGGAACGCCCGTTACGACTGAAAATCTGTCGTCAGATATTGATGAACTTACCGCAGTTGCCAGGCAGGCTTTTATACGGCAAAACGGAGAACTTGCGAATTTCTGGTTCGACAACGATGAATTTTATCTGTCGGATGTATTTTATTTTACAGAAAAATCCGTAGTATTTTATTATTCGCTTTATGAAATAGCGCCTTATTCGGCAGGCGATATCAATGTTGAAATTAATAACGATGATGTAAAGCATCTTATTGAATATATAAACTGAAAAATAAAGAATAAATATTTGAGAAAAATTACCGGCAAACGCCAGGTAATTTTTTATATATAAAGACAGCAGACATGCAAAATATACGTAATATTGCAATAATTGCACACGTTGACCATGGAAAAACGACACTGGTCGACAAAATGATTTTACAGGGGAAGATATTCCGCGACAATGAAAAAACGGGAGAACTTATACTCGACAGCAACGATTTGGAACGCGAACGCGGAATAACAATACTTGCAAAAAATGTTTCGGTACGGTATAAAAATTATAAAATCAATATAATTGATACTCCGGGACACGTTGATTTTGGAGGCGAGGTTGAGCGCGTACTGAATATGGCTGATGGCGTTTTGCTTCTGGTTGATGCTTTTGAAGGAACAATGCCGCAAACTCGCTTTGTGCTGCAAAAAGCATTGGCGCTGGGATTGAAACCTGTTGTTGTTATTAATAAAGTAGATAAGCCAAATTGCCGTCCCGACGAGGTAAACGAACAGGTTTTTGATTTAATGTGCAATCTCAATGCAAGCGAAAATCAACTTAATTTTAAAACAGTCTACGGAAGTGCAAAACAGGGCTGGATGTCAAATAACTGGCGACAACCTGCCAAAGATATTACTTTTTTGCTTGATACTGTTCTCGAAGAAATTCCCGAGCCGAAAACCGTTGAAGGAACGCCGCAACTTTTAATCACTTCGCTCGAATATTCGCCTTATCTGGGACGGATAGCAATAGGAAAACTTACGCGCGGAACATTACATTCAGGCGATAATATTTCGCTCGTAAAACACGATGGAACTTCCGAAAAAACAAAAATACGCGAACTGATGGTTTTTGAAGGACTGTCGAAAACAAAAGTCGATGAAATTCGCTGTGGCGATATTTGCGCAATTGTCGGAATCGACGGCTTTGAAATAGGCGACACCATTGCCGATTACGAAAATCCGGAAGCGCTTGCGCCAATTTCGGTTGATGAACCTGCAATGAGCATGACATTCACCATAAACGATTCTCCGTTTTTCGGAAAAGATGGAAAATTTATAACATCGCGTCATCTTAAAGAAAGATTAGACCGCGAACTGGAAAAAAATCTTGCTTTGCGCGTAAAACCCGGCATAACATCCGATTCGTTTGTGGTTTACGGACGCGGAGTTTTGCACATCAGCATACTTATCGAAACCATGCGCCGCGAAGGTTATGAACTGCAAATCGGTCAGCCCAAAGTTGTCGACAAAAACATCAACGGACAACGCTGTGAACCTGTAGAACATCTTACAGTAAACGTCCCCGAAGAATTTTCGGGGAAAGCAATCGAAATGGCAACACGCCGTAAAGCAGCGCTTTTGCATATAGAACATCGAGGCGACCGCATACATCTTGATTTTGATATTCCTGCCCGCGGACTTACAGGCTTGCGCAGCAATCTGCTTACGGCAACGCAGGGCGAAGCAATTGTTGCTCACCGATTCAAAGGATTTGAACCGTACAAAGGCGATATCGAAAAACGCATAAACGGTTCGCTCGTCGCTCTCGAAACAGGCATGGCTATTGCTTATGCAATGGATAAGTTACAGGACAGAGGTAAATTTTTTATCAATCCGGGCGAACAAATTTATGCAGGGCAGGTTATCGGCGAACACTCGCGCAGCGAAGATTTGTCGATAAACGTATGCAAAACGAAAAAACTTACCAACATTCGAGCATCCGGCACCGATGAAAAAGTAATTTTGCCTCCGCCCGTTATTTTCAGCCTTGAAGAAGCGCTCGAATATATTCAGGAAGATGAATACGTTGAAGTAACGCCCAAATATATGCGAATGCGAAAAATAATTCTCGACGAAAACGAACGTAAACGCAGAAACAGAATGAATCAGTCGTGAAATTTATAAATGCTCTTCGATTGACACATGTCGTATTATCATTGTACTGAAACTTTTGTAAAACGATAAGCCGATTTGATTTATTGAAAAATTTTTTGATTTTTCGATTCTTTTAGCATCTCGGTTGTCTCTTTTAGAGTCATGTTTGTCTCTTTTAGAACCTTGGTTGTCTCTTTTAGAGTCATGTTTGATTCTTTTAGAACCTTTGAAGGTATTATTTTCTCTTGCAGATTTCAAATACTGTTATTCAATATTTAGTTGCTCCTTAAAAATAAAAAAACCAACAATAATACGACATTATTTCTGTCGGTTTTGTCTTGACATAAAAAGCAAACAACACGTCATTGCGAGCGAAGCGAAGCAATCCAGAAAAATAATATTTAAAGATTTAAATATTTTAAAATTTAAAGAACAATATGGAAATAAAACAGAAAAATAACCTAAATTGGAGAAAAAAAGTTAATAACTATGAGATAATATATTTATATTCAATAAATTATGCGTATTTTATAGTTGCTAACTGTTATAACTATAAAGCGACATGTATTTATCTGAATTTCAGTAAATTTAATCATCGTTATTAATTAGTCGCTCCTTAAAAAGCAGACAATACATTGATTATTAATAATTTATGGATAAAAATATTTGCATAAAATTGCAGGAATTAGTACCTTTACAGTCAAAAAACAGGAAAATTATGTTAGGAAAATTACAGGAAAAAAATCAACGCGAACTGTTTCGCACACGCCTTGAAGATCTGATCAATCCAAATCACGAG
>JAIRKV010000106.1 GCA_031259935.1 Prevotellaceae bacterium
ACAAAGGGATGTGGTTTTTTACCGATATTTTGTCCCTGACGGGACAGGCGTTATTGCGAAGAGCATTTAAAAATTTAAAGATTTAAATATTTAAAAATTAAAAAAACAATATGGAAGTAGAACAGAAAAATAAGCACGTCATTGCGAGGAATGAAATGACGAAGCAATCCAGAAAAATAAACAGAGAAAAAATGAAAAATAATAATTCTGGATTAACTCCGTTGAGTTCCGCTGCGCTTCGGTTGCTTCGGTTGCTTCGGGCTAACGCCCTCGCAATGACGAACAAAAAAATATCCCGCAGGGATAGAATGTTGGTAGAAATTTCATCGCAAGCAAAGGCTACGTGCGGAGCAGCGGCAAATCAGTATTATCTTTTTCATTGTTTTTATTTTAAAAAGTTTTACAACAGCATTAATTTTTTTAATGCAAATTTACATTAATTTCCTAAATAACATGAAGTATGGATACATATAAACCCGAAAACACGGAAAATTGTCGTTTTTTACTTTCGACAATACCCCATTTGTGGGATTTTTTTACCATGAAAATGAAAAACTCCCATTTGTGGGGTATTATTTTTAAAATAAACAGTGTATTTTTGCGTCAATTTTAATAGATATAAAAAAATGGTTTTTAAAATATTAAAACGTAACGGATGAATGTATATTTTGCAAAAAACAAAATAAATAAATTATTAATTTTTGTCTGCAACAAGGATGCGGACGTTAAACTTCAAAAAAAATGAAAAAAGCAATTTTATTAATCGGGTGTTTAAGCCTTTTGGCTGCATGTTCCGGACCCGCAAACAAACTGACGCCCTTTGCCGAACCGCAGGAATATGTCGGCAACGTATCTTTTGAAGATTCCGAAAACGTGGAAGTGCGTTTTACTCTTTCGGCGGATGTAAAACAAATCACCGAATTGAAACTGACGGCAGACAAACTGGTTTTGACTCCTGAAAATACCGGCGACAGGCAGGATGAAAAACAGGTCGAAAAAGAAATTACATTTACATTTTTGGAAAATGCAACGTTGCGAAAAAATATTGCCATAGTCAAAGACGAAAGAACCGGCTATAACGTTGCGCAAACAGACTCGTCGGGAAATTCCGTGATTGGCAGCATAGTGCTTGCAGGCGGTATAAAATCGAATGATACCATTGAATTGAGCGATGGCAAAATATCTTTACCGTCAGCGCCTTTGATTTTCGACCTGACGGTAACAAATGCCTGTATTTACGGAGAAATCAAATTTGAATTTCAAGGTTGCGGAACAAAACCGGTATATACCGTATTCAAAAATACAACCACGCCGCAGGAAATTCCCGAAAACATTCTCGAACCGGAAAATAAATAATATAAGAGATGAAAGTTTTTTGTTCTACATCTTTTCAATCGGGAAATTGCCCGAAATGTGGTGCGAGTTTAGCTCCTGTTAAATATTGTTCGGCAATAGAAGGGAACACGACTACTGTCAATAATGAAACAAAAGTAGATTGGAAACAGTGGAAAACAACAACGACAACGACAAAATCAACGCAGTATTACAACATCCAACTGCATACAGGCTACATGTGTTTAAAATGTTGTAATAAAGCAGAAAATAGAAAATTCGTCGTGCCTCGTGTGGTGTTTGGTATAGGTGTAATAAGTTTTTTGATTGCTTTAATCATGATAGAAACGAATGATTGGAGATTTTTTGTTCCGGCAATTATTGCAGCAATAACATTATATACAGGCTGGAAAACTGTGGATGAATTCGTATATTATAATGGATTGATGACGTCAAAGAAGTATTACGGTTCAAGAGAAATTATAGATCCTGCAATTAAAGAAAACATTAACATGATATCCCGTTTATTTATAGAATATATCCCCCGAAAATACATTCCTAAAGGAAGAGTCCTGTTATCAACAGGCTTAGTTGAAAACATGGAAAAAGGCGGGTGAAATAAGGTAAAAAACTTAAACAGTATTCCCGAAAAGCTTTACAGGTGGGGAACAAAGGAATAAAATAATGGATATGAGTTCGACGTAAAAAATGAATTATTAACCGCTCTGCAAATGGAATATAAGAAAATAAACAATGAAAAGTTTACTAAAAACAATAAATAAATTATTAATTTTTGTCTGCAACAAGGATGCGGACGTTAAACTTCAAAAAAAATGAAAAAAGCAATTTTATTAATCGGGTGTTTAAGCCTGTTAACAGTTGGTATCATCAGTGTTTCCTGCAGTAAGGATGATGAATGGAAAGGATGTTCGTGTAGTTATTACTACAATGGCGAAAAAGAAACCGAAACAGTAACGGTGGCGGATATTAAAGAAGCGGGATTGGAATCGTATATTAAATCTTGCGCCGAACTGGAAGATTTTGCCTACGAATATGAAGAATTTTTCGGTGATTTTGAAAATTTGAGATGCGTAGATCTATAAGAACACACAAAGAAATTCTTAAACACAGCATCTCAACATTATGAGCAAATGCCTTTTCCTTAATTTCCTCCTCCTGTCAGGAGGAGGAAACGGGATAAGGTAAAAAAACAATTCGATGGAAAAGAAACTTGTTAATTTATCCGCAAACTAACGTAAAACGAATATAAAATGAAAAAAATATCAAAACTGCTATCCATTGTTGTCGGAACGGTATTTTTAGTATCGGGAATCGGAAAATCGCTTGCTGCTAATGATTTCTCGCAAATATTTGCGCAGTATGGATTTGGCGGTTTAAAATTTCTGGCGCCGTTTATTATAGTATTTGAAGTTTTTTTGGGGCTGTTTCTGTTCCTGTCTTTCAAGTTAAAACGAACGAGTCTGATTGCTTTCTGTTTTGTAACAGGCTTGTCGGCGATTTATCTGTACGGTTATCTGTTTGCAGATATTACGGATTGCGGCTGCTTCGGATATTTCTCATTTCTGAATCTGCCGCCCGTATTCACATTTATTCGCAATTTTATTTTGATTTGCCTGTTGCTGTATATATTTCTAAACAGCGATAATTCGTACGGCGCAATGGATAAAAAGGAAATTGCAGTTGTTGTGTGTATCCTGTGCGCAGTTTCCTTTGTTACGGGATATACCTGTACGGAACACAACAGTGGCGAAACGCAGTATATAACAAAGGGAGAACATGCAAACAAGGATGTTGAAAATTCAATATTCAACGAATTTCTGACATTGTCAAAAGACTCTTCTTATTTTGTATTCGTTTTTTCATATTCGTGTCCCCACTGCTACAATTCCGTTGAAAATCTGAAAGAATATGAACAGTCGGGAATAGCCGACAGAGTTATCGGCTTGTCGTTCACTGCCGATACTTCGGCAATGAATAAATTTTATGAAATATTTAATCCGAATTTTCAAATCAAAAATTATCATCACAGGCAACTGTTTCGGCTTACAAACAGATTTCCCGTTTCGTATTATATCAGCAACAATAAGGTGCAGATGGAAATACGGGGTATTCTGCCATGCTGGTATGTGTTGCTGCAAAAATTGCATAAAACAGAAAAAATAAAATCAATTTATAATTTATAATTTACATTTAATATTAACAATAAAAAAAATTTTAGTCATGAGTAAAAAAATAGACAAATTATTGCCCGAAGATTTTGGAAAATCTTTTGACATGGACGCATTCCACAACTGGAAACAAAGCGTAAGAGAACACGAACAGGCAAGCATCGTAATGATGATTCTTTATTTCACAGGTTTTGCAGCGATGTTGCTGCTTGGAGGCTTGATAGGAGTAGGACTGTTCTTTATAATGGCATTTATCGGTTTGGGAATAACGCTGCCCAAACAGAGCAAAAGAAAACGCTGTCAGCGTCAGCTCGGCATAGACAACAGAGATGTTGTTGCCGCTATTAATGCTGCAAAAAAACGCGCAAATTAAAATGCACGGAAAATTTACAGACAGTACGGATATTAACCGCTCTGCAAAGGGCATAAAATAATAAAAATATGAATAGAAAAAAATTAGCGATTGCAGCAATGATGTTT
>JAIRKV010000112.1 GCA_031259935.1 Prevotellaceae bacterium
CCGCAAATTTACAGAATGACAACAAAAGCAGGACCGGCAGGCAACGAACATTCCGAAAATCATCATTCGGTTTTTCTCAATCACGTATTACATTATGATCCGTGTGAATTTACGGCAACAGTAATGTGGACGCCATATAAAACATCGTACCGTGACCGATTTGAAGTGAGAATGGCAGATAAAAAATTCAACGATTCGGTCAAATACCAGATTGTAGGTTATATCGCACCTCCGTCTTCGCCGTTTGACCTGCTGAACGCCGTAGCATTAAGTCCCGTTGTAAGCGACACAATTATAAATTTCAAAATGATTGTAAATCAAAATTATTTATTCTGCGTAAAAACTTATCTGCCCAATGGAAATGTAAGTTATTCAAACGTACGCGAAGGAATTATTGAAGGAAGCAGTATTCCTGCCGCTCCGCTTTACATAAAACTTGACTCGCTGGTGTCGTTCGATACTCACAATCATCTTCATTTTGAAATTGAAAATTCTACGCAAATGAACAAGTTTCAAATAGAACGCTGCGAACGTCTCGACAGTGTTTTCAAAGTAATACACACATTTTCCGACAAAAATACAACCGTTTACAACGATAATACATGCGATGTAAACAAACAATATTTTTATAGGGTAACGGCATTCAACAATATTTCGCACTGTGTTGAAATTCCTGCCGTAATCAGCGATACGCTCAACAGCATAATTCTTAACACAAAATACACAAATCCCGACATTAGCGTATCGTGGAATGATTTTATCAGAGATTCGGTTTATTATTTGTATCGCAACGGATTGTTTTGGCTGTTGCAGGATACTCCGCAGTTTACGGATATGGATGTTCAAAATGATTTTAATCATAACGTTTACGATTTTTGCTATAAAATTGCCGCCGTCGACAGAACTGCAAATTTCACAAGTATTTCGCGCGAATATTGCCTGAGCCTCAACAAACCTGTAACAATGCCAAATGCAATCGACCCGACAAGTACTTTTACCAATAACATGGAAACCAATCGCCGCCGAAATCAGTTTGCTCCGATAGTTGGCGGCAAAGAAACTGATTATGAATATCACATGATAATATTTAATCGCTGGAATGCTGTGATATTTGAAACAACAAAGCCAATGGATGTTCCCATATCGGGCGAACATTTCTGGAACGGCGCATCGGCAAAGGGAAATGTGCTTCCCGAAGATACTTATCTGTATTATGTGAAAATCACATTCAAAAATTCAAGTCAGGTATTTGAGCAGAAAGGTACTGTAAGTTTAATTTATCAATAAAATATATGAGTGAAATTCAAACATACGATGAAATGCTTATTCAAACCGAATTTGACGAACTCATAAAACTGTGTCGCAATAACACGAACGAAGACGGTATTACTCTGATAAAAAAGGCTTTCGAAATAGCAAATGAAGCGCATAAAGGAATAAAACGCCGTTCGGGAGTTCCATACATACTGCATCCTGTGGCAGTTGCAAAAATTGTGGTGCAGGAAATAGGTCTTGGCTATAAATCAATATGTGCGGCTCTGATGCATGATGTGGTCGAAGATAATCCCAATTTTACGGTCGATCTGGTGAAAAGCGTATTTGGCGACACAATTGCCTATATTGTTGACGGACTTACAAAAATAGATGTTGCATTCGACAAGGACAAATCGGGGCAGGCTGAAAATTTCAAACGAATATTATTGACAATGAATGATGATATTCGCGTTATAATCATAAAAATTGCCGACCGACTTCACAATATGCGAACTCTCGACTCGATGCCTGTCGAAAAGCAGCAGAAAATATCCAACGAAACTCTTTTCCTTTTTGCACCGCTTGCCTATCGTCTTGGATTTTTCAAAATAAAAAGCGAACTCGAAGATTTATGCCTCAAATATCTGTCGCCTAATGAATTTCATGACATAGATCAAAAAATTAAGGCAACCGAAGCCGGACGACAGGACTTTTTCGATAAATTCATAGAACCAATCGAAACAAAATTGAAAGAAAGCAATATAAAATTCAACACAAGCGCACGCACCAAATCGGTATATTCCGTTTGGAACAAAATGCGCACCAAATCGGTAAATTTTGAGGAAATCTATGATTTGTTTGCCGTTCGCATAATTTTTGAACCTGCCGACTTTGTTCCCGAGCGAACACAATGCTGGCATATTTATTCGATAATTACCGAAAGTTATCAATCGAAAAACGAACGTCTGCGCGACTGGATAAGCACTCCAAAAACAAATGGTTACGAAGCATTGCACTGTACCGTAATGGCTTTCGGAGTATGGGTTGAAATACAGATTCGCACAAAACGAATGGAAGAAATAGCAGAACGCGGTTTTGCCGCACACTGGCGCTACAAAGACGATACCGCACAGGAAGAAGAACTCGACAAATGGCTTGCCAAAATCCGTGATGTACTTATAAATCCGGAAACCAATGCAGTAGAATATTTAGACCAGTTCAGACTGAATCTGTATTCGTCGGAAATAACCTTATTTACGCCAAAAGGCAAAACAATCATGCTGCCCAAAGGCGTAACAGTGATAGATTTTGCCTATACCATTCATTCGAGAATAGGCGACAAGGCAATAGGAGCAAAAGTAAATCACCGATTAGTTTCATTGAGTTATACGCTTAATAACGGCGATCAGGTCGAAATACTTACAGCCGAAAATGCCAAACCCAAACGCGAATGGCTCGAATATGCCAAATTGCCGCGAACCAAAGTGCGTATCGAAGCAGCATTAAAAGCCGAAGTGCAGGGTCATATCGACCACGGTAAAGAACTTATTAAGAAAAAACTGGCGCAGTTTAACATAGAACCGCAATCAAGAGTCTTCAATAAATTATGTACGGCTTATGGCGTAGCAAACAAGCGTGAACTGTACAGCAAGGTAGGTTCGGGTATTATTCAACTTAATGATTTCGAAAAACAGTTAAAAGAAAATCCGCCTCAAAAATCTGCCATATACTGGGGATTCGACTTGATAAAAAAAATTATTCCCGGAGCAAAAAAAACAACTAAAAAAGATGATATACCAACAGATGATACAGGCAAACAAATAAACCCGACAACTAAAATTGACAAAAAAAAACCGTTTTTACTTAAAGAAACATTTGAAAAAAAACTTACATATAAAACGGCAAACTGCTGTAATCCGATACCGGGCGACAATATTATAGGCTTTGAAATCAGCGACGGAAACGTTGTTGTTCATCGTCAGGAATGCCGTGAAGCAAATAAACTTGCAGCCGAATATGGCGATAAAATTATCAATGTAAAATGGACTACGCACAAAATCCAGTCGTTCCTTGCATTTATTACCATGCGCGGCATCGACAGAATTGGAATTTTGAACGATACCACAAAAATAATCACAGGCGAGATGAATGTAAATATGCGCAAACTGAACGTCGAAAGCCACGATGGAATATTTGAAGGTACAATCGAACTCTATGTTCACAGCACCGATGATCTGGATAATCTTATCAAAAAAATATCGGCAATAAAAGGAATGGAAGATGTGCGCCGCCTGCAAAAATTCAATACATAAACAACAAAATCAAGCCATGAAATACAGCAAGGAAAAAGATTCGGTAATGCGTATTTTTACATCTTACCTCGAGCGTAAGGCTTACAGAAAAACACCTGAACGCTTTGCCGTTTTAGATGAAATTTATTCCGTCGGCGGACATTTTGATATTGAATCTCTTTACGAGATAATGAAAGCAAAAAAATATGCCATAAGCATTGCTACCGTTTATAATACCGTTGAACTCCTGCTCGAATGTAATCTTATAAAAAAACATCAGTTCGGCGAAAATGCTTCACGATACGAAAAATCGTTTGATGGCGCCAATCACGACCATTTGATTTGTACGGCTTGCGGTGAAGTTATTGAATTTTGGAATCCGCTTGTCGAAAAAATTCAGGAAGCCGCATCCGATTCTACTCAATTTGAAGTAAATTATCACGTTTTGTATTTTTACGGACTTTGTCCGAAATGTAAATCGCAAAAAACAGATGAAACGTAAAGAACGATACGAAAAAATAATAGACTGGTTTCAAAAAAACATGTCTGTTGCCGAATCGGAATTACATTACGGAAATCCTTATGAATTGCTGGTTGCAGT
>JAIRKV010000107.1 GCA_031259935.1 Prevotellaceae bacterium
TTCAATGAATATCAATATTTTGTCTTGCTAATATTTCAGTGTTTATGAATAAAAAAGGATAGCCGAATTTGATTTTGACTATCCTTAATTTTATTTAGTTGCTCCTTAATAAGTGCTGAAATCAGAAGCAATCCGGAAAATTATTTGCCATTTTTTCACTGTTTATTTTTCCGGTTTGCTTCGGGCTGACGCCCTCGCAATGACGGTTTGTTCTTTAAATTTTTAAATTTTTAAATCTTTAAATTTGAAAATATCATTTGCCCAACACAAAAACATCGCTTGGAGATGTGCGCGGAAGTACGTAAAGATTGATGTTTATGTTTTTTTCTTTGAGTTTTTCGGTAACGGTTTTATATGCCAGATGAGGCGAATTGTTGTCTTTGCTTAAATGGCAAAGCCATACATGGCTTAATTTTTCATTAATGTTTTCTGCCAAAAAATCAGCCGTCTGTACGTTGCTTAAATGTCCCGTACTGCTTTTTATTCGCTGTTTCAGCGACAGGGGATATGTACCCGAATCGAGCATTTGTTCATCATAATTTGCTTCGATAACCAGATAATTTGCATTAACAATGTGTTCCTTTGCATTTTCGCAGATATAACCCAAATCGGTAATAAGCGTAAACCGTTTACCGCTGAAATGTACTGTATATCCGACACAATCGCATCCATCGTGCGAAATTCCGAAGGCTTCTACCGTAAAATCATCAAACGCAACGGGTAAATTTTTATCCATAACATATTTGTTTGAATGTACTTTTTGTCGAAATATGCAACTGTTTTCCATTGCATCGTGGGTTTTTGCCGTTGCATACACGGGCAAAAACGATTTTTCGCTCAAAACGCCTGCTGATTTTATATGGTCGATATGGTCGTGAGTAATAAATACCGCGCGAACTTTATTTAAATCCAGTCCTGCATTATGTAAGCGTTTCTTTATATTTCTGACGGCAATTCCCGCATCTATCAGTATTGCGCAGTCTGCTGTTCCTATATAAAAGCAGTTTCCACTGCTGCCGCTTGCAAGACTTATAAAATTGATTTGCATTCTTGTCTTTTTGATGTGCAAAGATAGCATTAAATTTTCCAATTACCCGCAGACGGATAAAAATTGTTTTTGCCGCTGTTGCAGGCAATACGGCATATTCGGGGAAGCAAACGGAACCCTCGTTGGTGCAAACGAAATTCTCGAGGGCGCAACCGGAAGCCCGGCGATTTAATACGGAATATCGGCAGTTCGCAAAATTATACGGTGCAAGGCATGAATGATTTTCGCGGTTGTTCGGGGAGCGATTATTTATTTTGAATGTTATTATAAAAAAAACTGTTCGGTTTGTTTTTTTCGTTCTTCCGCTGTTCGAGCCACAAAAACTTTTTTTCCCGTGTGCGGGTCGATTTTTGTATAATAAATTACGGAAGCCAAAGTCATCGGCGAAGGCGTGAATGCCTGTACCTGTTCGAGTTTAAGGCGAAGATTTTTTGTTTCTGCCGACAGTTTTTTCATGTCATCAAAGGTGCAGTGCGGCAGGCATGATATGAAATATGGAATTATTTGCTGATTCAGTTTTTCGGTTTTATTTATTTTATCAAATTCGTTTTTTAAGGTTTTAAATAATTCGAATGATGGCTTTCTTACGGATTTCAAAACTTTGTCGGCTGTATGTTCAGGCGCAACTTTCAAACGTCCCGAAACATGATATTTTACTAACTGGTTGAAATATTTCTCGCAGTTTTTATCTAAAAATCCGTTTTTATCTACAAACAAATCATATCGAATACCGCTGCCTACGGTTGCTTTTTTTATTGCGGGCAGCGATTGTATTTTTTTATAAATTGCCGTAAGTTTACTGTGGTTATTATCGAGATTATTGCAGATTGATGGGAATAAACACGACGGGCGGCGGCATTTTTTACAGGTATTCATATTTTTTCCGTGCATACTGTACATGTTTGCCGACGGACCTCCGATATCGCTTATGTATCCTTTGAAATCGGGCATTTTTGTTATTCTGTCGATTTCGTTTAAGATTGATTTTTCGCTGCGATTTGTTATAAATTTTCCCTGATGAGCCGAAATTGTACAAAAACTGCATCCGCCGAAACATCCGCGATGAATATTCACCGAATGTCGAATCATTTCGTAAGCGGGAATACGTTTGTTTTTATAGCGCGGATGCGGCATGCGCATAAACGGCAAATCATAAATTTTATCCATTTCGTTTTCGGTCATTACTGCATGCGGCGGATTTACAACAATATTGTAATCGCCAACGGGTTCAACGATTATGCGAGGCGTGAATGCATTACTTTCTTCTTCGATAAGTTTAAAGTTTTCTGCAAATTTTTTTTTGTCGATTCTACATTTTTCGTATGAATTCAGATACAAAATGTTTTCGGATTCGGGAATATTTTTTGTTTTATAAGCAGTTTGAGGAATATCGGTAAGCATATCGGGCTTTTCACCTTTTGCAATTCTCAAAACTGTTTCCGCTGCCGATTTTTCGCCCATTCCGTAAATCAGCAAATCGGCTTTACTGTCAATCAAAATACTTGGTAAAAGTTCGTTTTTCCAGTAATCATAATGAGTAAGTCGGCGCATCGATGCTTCGATTCCACCTGCTATTACAGGCGTTGATGGATAAAGTTTTTTGAGAATGTTTGTATAAACGGTTACAGCATAATCGGGACGAAAACCCGATTTGTCATCGGGAGTATAAGCATCGTTACTTCTCAAGCGTTTGTTTGCTGTGTAATGGTTTACCATACTGTCCATATTTCCGGCTGAAACGGCAAAAAACAGGCGCGGGCAGCCGAATTTTTTGAAGTCGCGCAAATCGTCCCGCCAGTTTGGCTGAGGAACTATGGCAACTCTGAATCCCAGATTTTGCCAGATACGTGCAATAATTGCCGTGCCAAAGGCAGGATGGTCAACATAGGCATCTCCGCTGAAAAATATTATATCAATATATTCCCATCCCAAATCATCAATTTCTTTTTTTGAAGCAGGCAGCCACAGTTTTTTATCATAAAAATCACTCATCGGGGCGAAGTTTATCGATGTATAAAATACCATCGAGATGATCGACTTCATGCTGAAAAATCACGGCAGTAAATCCCGAAACCGTATCTGTGTGCGGTTTTAGCGTTTCGGTATCAATATATTTTACAGCAACGGTTTCCGAACGTTCAACATTGCCTCTGCGACCGGGAATCGACAGACAGCCTTCGATTCCTGTTCGTTTATCATCCGAAAAGTAAACGATATAAGCGTTTGCATAAAATTCAAAAGGTTCGTCGGGCTTGTCGAAGCGTTGAACGGCAATCAGGCGTCTTGAAATACCAACCTGAGGCGCTGCAATTCCAACGCCCGTATTTGCCGTATCGAGAACGGTAAGCAGCATTTGATTTTTTAAATTTTGAAAAATATCGCTTTGTAAATCAGCGTCGGAAAATTCTTTTGTCTGCTGTCGCAAAACCGGCAAATCGTTTTTGTTGTCATAAATCAGCAAGCGCATTTTTTGTTGCGGATATCTGTTTATGATTTCAATTTCGGCGTCGGTAAACGATAATGACGATTTTGTGCAACTTGCAGCAAAAACAAATGTCAGACAAATGCAGAACAGTTTTTTTAATTTTTTCATTGTTTAATATTTTTCACAAAGTTAGCATGAAATTTACGAATTGCACGCAGGCGAATAAAAATGTTCGCCAAAATTTAGAGAGGAAAATTAAAAATGCTACGGCAAAGTACGTATCTTTAATTGTTACCTCATACTTCGTGCCTGTTCGAATATGCTTTTATCTTCGCTGCCGGGATTTGGCTTGAAGTTTTCGGATTCTTCAAGTTTTTTGAGAATTTTTTCTTCTTCTCTGCTTAATTTTTTTGGTATCCACACGCTCACATATACAAGCAAATCTCCGATTCCGTATCCGTTTACATCAGGAATACCCTTACCTTTCAGACGCAGTATTTTTCCCGATTGCGTTCCGGGCGCTATTTTTATTTTTGCTTTTCCGTCAACAGTTGGAATTTCGGCAGTACAGCCAAGTGCGGCTTGCGGAATATTTATAAACAGCGTGTACAGCAAATCATTGCCATCGCGTATCAGTTCCCTGTCGGGAATTTCTTCAATCAGCACAAGCAAATCGCCGTTTATTCCGCCGCGCCGAGCAGCATTTCCTTTTCCTGATACCGTAAACTGCATTCCTTCGCCAATGCCTGCCGGAACGTTGAAACTTATTTCTGTTTCCTGCTTTACTGTTCCTTCGCCGTGGCAACTGCTGCAGGGAGTCGAAACGGTTTTTCCCTGTCCATGACATGTCGGACAAATCGAAACCTGCTGCAGATGTCCCATCATCGTTCTTACGGTTCTAACTGTTTGTCCTGTGCCTTTGCACGACGGGCAAACATTGTATTTGCCATCTTTTGCTCCACTTCCGTGACAGTGGCTGCAAGCAACAAGTTTGTTGATTTTCACTTTTTTCTCAACGCCTTTTACTGTTTCTTCGAGCGTAAGTTTTATACGAATTCTGATATCGCTGCCGCGATTTGTGTATTGTTGCGAATAACCGTTTCCTCCGCCAAATATCGAACTGAAAGCATCTCCGAAGCCTCCGCCGAAAATATTGCCGAAACGGGAGAAAATATCTTCCATATCCATGTTAAATCCGCCATATCCTGCTCCGCTTTCAATGCCGGAATGTCCGAACTGGTCATAATTGGCGCGTTTTTTCGCATCGCTGAGCGTATCGTATGCTTCGGCTGCTTCTTTAAATTTTTCTTCGGCTTCTTTGTTTCCCGGATTTTTGTCGGGATGATACTGTATTGCCTTTTGTCGATAAGCCTTTTTTATTTCTTCTTCCGTTGCGTTTTTTTGTACGCCCAGTATTTCATAATAATCGCGTTTTGCCATGATTTTTATTCTCCTACAATTACTTTAGCAAAACGAATTACTTTGTCGTTCAACTTATAACCTTTTTGAGCAATATCTATTATTTTTCCTTTTTTTGATTCATCCGATACGGGGAATTTTGTAACGGCGTCATGTATATTTGTGTCAAAATCCTGATCTTCTGTTTCTATTTCGGACAGTCCCTGCGATTTAAGAAATCCTGATAATTTGCTTTGAATTAATAAAATACCTTCTTTTACAGGTTCGATATCCGTTGCTGTTTCCATAGAATCAATACATCTGTCAAAATCGTCGAGAACGGGAAGCAGACCTTTTATGATTTCTTCGCCGCCATTACGTAAAATTTCAAGTTTTTCACGTGCCGTGCGTTTACGATAATTGTCAAATTCAGCTGACAAACGTAAATATTTGTCATTAACTTCTGCCAATTTTTCCTCAAAAGTTGCTTCTTCTGACGGCATTACATTTTCAACTTCGGCTGAATTTTCGATTTTCATATCTTGATTTTCAACATTTGTGTTTATATTGCCTTGATTTTCTTTGTTTTTACTGTTTTTTCTTTTCATACCTGAATATTTGATAAGTGGAATATTAAACAAAATTCCTGCCAAAGTAGAAATAATGACAAAAAGGCAGGAAAAATGATAAGGCTATAAATTTATATGTCGCAAATTTTTTGGCT
>JAIRKV010000127.1 GCA_031259935.1 Prevotellaceae bacterium
TCATTGAAAATTTCATAATATTTTGCACTATCAATATTTATTATTCCTGTATTATTAGTAGTTTGATAACATTCTAACATTTCCCATTCTCCGATAAGATTTTCATCAATATATTTAGGAGTTTCATCGTCTTTTGAGCAGGCAGTAATTAGGACTGCCAAAGCAAATAAGTAGATTATTTTTTTCATTTTTTTTGTTTTATTTTTTTGCAAATATATAAACTTTTTTAATAACTGTAAAAAAATAATTACTTTTGTGTTTAATTTATGTTTACGGCATTGGATACATGCCGTATGTAGCAAGGCTTGGAAGCGCCAAACTTTCGAGCCTTGTTTGTACAAAAATAATAACAGATTTACATCCTGTAACATATTCTATTTTACTTTTGGGGAGAATTTGAATGTTGCTTAAAATTCCATTTTTTTCAAAAAACAGGAAAAAATCTTATCCCAAACCGCAATATCCATAAATTTTTATATCTTTGCCCTTTGCTTACAACAAAAAATTGTTATGAGAGGAAAAAAATCTGAAATATCGGGCGCCGGTTATGTAAGAAAAATGTGGTCAAACATTTACATGCGCAATATTATATATGCCGTTTTGTTTTGCATGGCAATGGTCTTTGCTTCAAAATGGTTTTTAAGTTGTTTTACTCGCCATGGCGAAAGTTTTCCTGTTCCCGATTTTAAAGGAATGTATACCGAAGATGTACAACATCTGGCAGCCGAAAACAGTTTGAAAATAGAAATCAACGATTCGCTGTTTGTGTCGAATGCGCCTGCCGGCACAGTGCTCGATCAGCATCCGAAGGCAACTACGCATGTCAAAAAAGGCAGAACGATTTATCTTACGGTAAACTGCATAATGCCGAAAAAAGTTGAAGTTCCAAATGTTGTAGGATATTCTTTGCGTCAGGCAGTAGCAATACTCACAAGCAAAGGCATAAAAACAGGAAAAATAACTTATCAGCCCGATATGGCGATGAACAACGTTATCGGTCAGATAAGCAAAGATGTTGAAACAAAACGCTTTGTTACCTTTACTGCAAACGAAAGCAATGTTACGGCAACAGTATTTTTTGGCGACGAAATCGAATTGATTGCAGGTTTGGGAAATAATCCTGACGAATGTTATACATACGTTCCCGACCTTACGGGTAAAGATATTAACGAGGCAAAAAGCATTTTAATCGAATCGTATTTGAATACAGGTAAAATCATTTATGATTCAACTGTAAAAACAGAAGAAGACAAACGCAATTCTGTTGTTAAAAATCAATATCCGGGCGGCAATGCAAATATTAAGCGTTCGCTCGGCGATAATGTAGATATTACCATGACTGTTAAAAAATAAATAATATGAAATTTATAAAAACACTATTAATAATTACAGCATTAATATTTGCAAATACGGCAAATACTAATGCTCAGGAACTTTTAATCGGCTTGCAGGAAAACGCTGCTGTGAAAAAAAATGCCCAAAAGCGTTCAAACCTGATGCAAATTCAAAGTTCGATAATATTGCGCGAATTGCCGTTTATAGACGACTTTTCAAAAAATACCGGATTTATTCCCGACCAGAAAAAATGGCAGGATGCAAGCGTTTATATCAACAATTCGTATGGAATAAAACCACCGAGCATTGGAGTTGCCACCTTTGATGCTATCGACAGCCGCGGCGAACTGTACGATGTAGGATATTCTTATTCGTTTCCGGCAGATACGCTTTTGTCGCAACCGATAAATCTTGCATATCCTAACGATTCGATATATCTGACCTTTTATTTTCAGGCGGGCGGATACGGTGATTTGCCCGAAAATCGCGATTCGCTGATTCTTCAATTTTCGCCAAACGGCAACGAATGGACAACAGTATGGAAAGCATTTCCCGATATTACAGATTCTGCAATGACCGAAATTTATTACCGAAAAGAAGAAACGGCAACATATTTGCGACGTGTGGATTCGCTGTCCGAATATTTTTTCAAAGCCCATGTAAAAGTCGATAAACCTGAATATTTGACAGGCGGTTTTCAATTCAGATTTATAAATCATGCAAGCATTTCGATAAACTCATTTACTCCCGGACGCGCAAGCAATGCCGACCACTGGAATATTGACTTTGTTTATCTCGACAAAGGAAGAACTGCGCTTGACACGCTCATAAAAGACGTTGCAATCACAGTTCCGCAACAACCATTTACAAATGTTTATGAAGAAATCCCGTGGCGACACTACAATTCGGATGCACGTGCAAAAATGTTCGGAACGGAACTGTCGATTAGCCTGACCTATCATAATTTAGGCTGGGGAACAAGACAGGTTACCCGACATTTTGCAATTACGCCGCTGTTTGGCAACGGCGAATATCTTGAATTTACGCAAGGCGTAGAAAATATCCATGATTTTGAAACTTTCAGCAATACATATATTATTCCCGATTACGATTTTTATTCGGATACCGACAGCGCAAAATTTGAAGTAAAATCATATCTTACAACCGACAGCGAACTTGCCCGCGCCGATTACCGATACAACGATACAACTGTTTATTATCACAAATTTTACGACAGTTACGCTTACGACGATGGAACCGCAGAAAACGGCTATGGACTGTTTGGCGTAGGCGCATCGGCAGGAAAAGTTGCAGTGCAGTTTTACTGTTTTGAAAACGACTCGCTGCGCGGCATTTACATGTATTTCAATCATACAATCAATAACGTAAACGAAAACAACAGATTCAGACTTACCGTCTGGAGCGATGACAATGGCATTCCCGGTGAAATATTATATACACAAAATGCAACAAAACCAACATATTCTGACAGCCTGAACCGATTTGTAGCATACAAGTTTACCAAACCTGTTTTTATCGGACGCAAAACAACTTTTTATGTCGGATGGCTGCAAACAAACGACGATTTTATAAATATCGGTTTCGACCGCAACAGAAATCATCAGGACAAAGTTTTTTATAATCTCAACAATTTGTGGGAATCAAGCATTTATGCAGGCTCGCCAATGATTCGTCCCTTATTTTCGCCGTCCGAAAGGTTTCCCGTAAATCCTGTTTTACCGCCCGAAGAGTCCGGCTCGGAAATATCGGGAGTTGTGTTGGCGCCAAACCCGTCGGCAAATTACATACGCATGGCTTGGGCTGACGAAGCCGAAAACATTACCGCAAAACGCATCGAAATTTATAATATGAGCGGGCGGCTGATGAAAACCGAAAATTGCAACAATAATATTATCAATGTTTCGGACTTGCAGGCAGGAATATACATTGTGCGCATTTATTCCGGAAATAAAATTAAGGAAACAAAAAAAATAGTCGTATCAAAGTAAAATGACGGATGAAAATACTGTTATAAACGACGAACAAAACGACCTTTACGAACACTATTCGTTTACAGTAGATAAAGGACAGTCGCCTTTACGTATCGACAGATATGTAACCGATAAAATTGAAGGCGCATCGCGCAGCCGCATCCAGACTGCCGCCGATTTGGGCTGGATTTTAGTAAACGACATTTCAAAAAAAAGCAATTACAAGGTAAAACCTCTTGATAAAATATCAATAGTAATGCCTTACGAAAGACGCGGAGTAGAAATAATTCCCGAAAATATCCCGCTTGATATTTTATACGAAGATGATGACCTGCTCGTTATAAACAAATCAGCAGGTATGGTAGTGCATCCCGGACACGGAAATTATTCGGGAACAATGGTAAATGCACTTGCATATTATTTGCGCGAAAACGACAGCATACAACTCGACAGCGAACGTGCGGGACTGCTCGTACATCGCATAGATAAAGACACTTCGGGAACAATTGTTGTTGCAAAAAAACTTGATGTTTTGAAAAATCTGGCACAGCAGTTTTTCAATCATACCGTTCAGCGCCGATATTTTGCATTAGTCTGGGGACGGTTTGAAAACAAAGAAGGAACAATAACCGGCAACATTGCCCGAAGCAAAAACGACAGACTGCGATTCAGAGTTTATGACGACGAAAATACAGGCAAACACGCCGTAACGCATTATAAAGTTGTTGAAGATTTTGGATACGTATCGTTGATAGAATGTAAGCTGGAAACAGGCAGAACACATCAGATTCGCGTACATTTATCACATGCGGGACATCCTCTTTTTAACGACGAACGCTACGGCGGCAACAAAATATTGTACGGAACAAGTTTTACAAAATACAAACAGTTCATAAACAACTGTTTTGAACTTGTGCCACATCATGCTTTACATGCGGCAATTTTGGGTTTTGTGCATCCCGCAACAGCCAAAGAAATGCTGTTTGAAACGCCAATGCCCGACAATATGCAAATGCTTGTTGACAAATGGCGCCGATACACATCAAACAGAGAAATGGAAGAATAATTTTATCGCTGCATTGTTTGAAGCCTTTGCAAATCAAAGGTTTTAAAACATAAACAAATGCAGATAAATTTTTCTATCGAAAGACAAAAATTTCTATCTAAACGGATGAAAACGTCTATCTAAACAGATGAAAAATTATATCTAAACAGATGAAAATTTCCGTCTAAACAGAAAATTACATCTGTTTAAGATAAAAAAATGAACCGCTGTTTTTCCGTATTAAATCGTTGAGAACAGACTGCGCTTTTGGATTATTTCACTTCGCTTCGCTTGTAATGCCGTGCCGGTTTGCTGTTTTGCCTCTGTCGGTAATTTTAAATCATTAAATGTCATTTGCATTCATACTAAAATGATTTCGATGCTTTTAAGGAGCGACGAAATATTATTTTTTATTTTATCCGCGCGGATATTATCCGTATTTTTACGCTGACGGCAAGGCGGATTCATCGAAAATTTATAATATAATGCTTGCCGTAACAATAATTTATATTATCTTTGTACACCTTTTTACTTTTAAGTTATATAAAATGTTGGAATTGACTGTGTGCTGCTTATTAGTAAAAAGGTTTTTTATTGAGCTTGCCAATCCCGATATTTTATTTAACGGAAGCGCTACGGCGCTGCTTAACAAAGCGTTTGCAAATGCCGCTATGTTGAAATCTTTGTAAAGATTGAATTTCTCACGAAAATTGCCTGAAATTTTCGGTAATGTTTTACGCGATAAAAATAATATTTTAAACTGTGAGCGTTTTTGCATATAAAAATTTATTTTTGCCTCAAATATAATATTTATTTTTAAAATGTCAATAAAAAACATGAACTTTTTTAAAATTTATTATTTAAATGCCGTGCAGCCAATAAATTACAAAAACACACTAATGTTCAAAACTGTCGATTTTGCCATAAAAAAGCAAAAAATATGATTATATTTTAAAATAAACTGCATATAAAAAGTAAAGTTTTGTTAAATGCTTGATATAAAACAGTTTTAGATAACGCTTTTCAACCATCTGAAAAGGTTGTGATAAACTTTTTCGCGCACGGTTTTTATCGATAATATCAAATCGTGTTTTCCGTCTTTTATTGACTGAATAGTAACGTTGTTGCCGAGTTTCGGCGCATGTTTTATAATATCTTTGATATTCAAAACTATATCGGCGCAAATTATATCGTCATTCCATTTGTCGGCTTT
>JAIRKV010000128.1 GCA_031259935.1 Prevotellaceae bacterium
AATAAAATCAAAAATGAATTTATAAGCAGCATACTTTTGAAAATCAGGAAAACAAATTCATTATTAATACAGACAAAAAAAATATTGCGGCAATGTATTTTGCATTTGCAAACCGAACAAAAATTTAAACAGGTAATAATACAAATAGACGTTGATCCTTGATGAACATAAAGATTTTTTCTTGCTGACGGCAAAATTTGAACTGTCAATTTATCAACGTTTTTTACAAAAAATCATTAAAACCAAACCTGTTATTTTCAAAAAAACGGCTCCGTAAAAAAGTATTTCATGCATCGCAGCAACCTGAAAAGTCGTTTTGAATATCATGGATATTAAAATCATAAAAACGCCTGTTGCAATGAAATAAAACCACAAACTTGGTTTGAATCCTTTTGCCGAAATTACAGTTATTAAAAAAACCGATTTTAATATAATCGCCACACACAGTAATATTAAAAAACAATACGAAGGCGCTCCCATCCACTTAACTATAAACGAAATGGCTAATATTCCCAAACCTGCATATAAAAATGATTTTTTATGTTTTTGTATGTTTTTCATGCGAGTCGGTTTTAGTTTTATAAGATAAAATATGTGCGGTGATTCCAATGGCAACGGCAAATAATAACAGTTGCAGCCAAAGTTTTTTCGTTGCAACGGAAAAAACCGTACATAATACCGTGATCCACATTGCGGATATTGAAAAAATTTTAATGCGCAGCGGAATAGTTTTTTCATCTAAAAAACCCTGTATGTATTTGCCTAAAATCTTATGATTGAGCAATAAATTGTATAATCGCTTTGAACTGCGTGCAAACAAAGCCGTTGATAATAACAAAAAAGGCGTGGTCGGCAGAACAGGCAAAAAAATGCCCAAAATGCCCAAAGCCAAACTGATAATACCTGATAAAATAAGTAAATATTTCATTGTTATTGCCTGATAGTGATATAAAAATTTTTACAAATGTACAATTTTATACGGACGAAAAAATAATTGTATCAAGCCGCTTCATTACCAGGATTTTCAAAATTCGGTTTTTTCTGCTTTTCTCTGTAAATTTTGTCGGAATTTTATCCGTTTGCATGTAATCGAAGATTTTATGCTAACTTTGTCGATTATTTAAAATGTTTTAATAAGAATATGACTCAACAAAAACAACAAACATTAGGCAAAGAAGTTGTTCTTAAAGGTAAAGGTCTTCATACGGGACTTGAAGTTGAAATGACAGTTTGTCCGGCAGAACCAAATCACGGAATAAAGTTTCAACGTATTGATTTGGAAGAACAACCCGTAATTGATGCTGTTGCCGATTATATTACAGACACTTCGCGCGGTACTACTATTGAAAATAAAAACATTCGCATATGCACAATAGAACACATAATGGCAGCTCTTTTCGGCTTGGGAATTGATAATGCTTTAATAAAATTAACCGCACCCGAAGTTCCAATTATGGATGGAAGCGCAAAAATTCATGTCGAAGAATTTCTTAAAGCAGGAATCACAGAACAGGATGCCGACAGATGGTATTTTGAAATAAAAGAAAAACTCGTTTACAAAAATGACGATGGAACAGAAATAATAATACTTCCCGATAGCAAATTCAGCATTGATGTAACAGTTGATTTCAAATCAAAAGTGCTTGGAAATCAATATGCACGACTGACATCCATAGACGAATTTGCAAAAGAAATAGCGCCTTGTCGAACCTTTGTCTTCTTCCACGAACTTGAATTTTTATACAAACGCAACCTTATAAAAGGCGGCGATATGGAAAATGCAATTGTGATTGTCGAAAACGATGTTCCGCAGGAAGATTTGGACAGAATAGCCGGATTGTTTAACAAAAAAAGCGTAGAAAGAATAAAAGAAGGATATTTGAATAATTTGCAATTACGCTTTCTTAACGAACCCGCACGACACAAAATGCTTGATTTAATAGGTGATTTATCGCTTGTGGGATTTCCGATAACAGGAAAAGTTTATGCCGACAAACCCGGACATTCATCGAATACCGAAGTGGCAAAACTATTGCGAAAAGCAGCAAAAAAAGCATTGACAAAACCCGCTGCGCCGAAATACGACCCGCGAGAAGAACCTCTTTTTGATATCAATGCAATACGCAGGATGTTGCCTCACCGTCCGCCGTTTTTGCTGGTAGATAAAATTTTAACTCGCAGCGAAACAACAATCGTAGGAATAAAAAATGTAACAATGAACGAGCCGTTTTTTACAGGACATTTTCCCGAAGAACCCGTTATGCCCGGAGTTTTGATTATAGAAGCAATGGCACAGTGCGGAGGATTGCTTGTTCTTGGCAACGTTCCCGACCCTGAACATTATTCAACATATTTTTTGAAAATAGATAAAGTAAAATTCAGAGATAAAGTTGTACCCGGCGACACGCTTATATTTAAACTGACTCTTACAGAGCCGATTCGTCGTGGAATTGTAATTATGTCGGCTCAGGCTTTTGTAGGCGAAAATTTAGTTGCCGAAGGCGAAATGACAGCACAAGTTATTAAAAATAAATAAACAGAAATATGGAACTTTCAATAATTCATCCCGACGTAAAACTTGCTCATAATGTAACAGTCGGACAATTTACCGTAATCGAAAAAAACGTAGAAATAGGCGAAGGTACAAAAATAGCTAACAACGTTACCATAATGGAAAACGTGAAAATAGGAAAAAACTGCGTCGTTTTTCCCGGCGCTGTGATAGGTGCAATTCCTCAAGACTTAAAATATCAGGGAGAAGAAACCTATGCCATAATCGGCGATAATGTTACAATTCGCGAATGTGTTACCATAAATCGAGGAACGGCGGCAAGCGGTAAATTTGAAACAAAAATAGGAGATAACTGTTTATTAATGTCGTATGTACATGTTGCACACGATTGTGTAATAGGAAGCAACGTTATACTTTCAAGTTTTGCAGGACTTGCAGGCGAAACAGATGTTCACGACTGGGCTGTAATCGGCGGAAAAACAGGAACTCATCAATATACTCGAATTGGCGTACACGCAATGATTTCGGGCGGTTCGCTGGTACCGAAAGATGTTCCTCCGTACATTATTGCAGGACATTTGCCGCTTTCGTTTGGCGGAGTAAATCGTATAGGATTGCGGCGCCGTAATTTTTCCAACGAAAAAATAAATGAAATATTTGAAATTTATAAAATAATTTATCAGTCGGATTTAAACACAACCGATGCCTGCAACCAGATTGAAACAGATTTTCCCAAAACAGAAGAACGTGATATTATACTTGATTTTATTCGCAGTTCAAAACGGGGAATTATTAAAGGCGTGAATTTGGAAATCTAATATAAAACTGCAGATAAATAACATTATTTGCAGTTATTTTCGCATAAATTTGGTTTATGTCATAAACATGTTTACCTTTGCGGCATAATTTATTAATTTAATTTTAGTATAAAATGGATACAAAATTTACAGAACAGGAAAGTTTGGCGGTAATCAGCGAGATGATTCGCCGTACACGAAACAATGTTCAAAAAGGCGCCGGAACATTTATGATTCTATGGGGATATATGGTGGCTGTTACGGCTTTGCTAAACATTGTACTGATTTTTATTTTACGGAATATGTCGATATCTGCGAGTTATTCCTTTAATGTTTGGTGGTTGATGTTGCCTGCATGGATTATATCTTTTGCATTAAAACGCAAAATAGACCGTTCGGCGATTGTAAAAACCCATATCGACAATATTATTTCATCGGTATGGAAAGCTTTCGGTATTTCAAGTGTTATCTTTCTGCTTATTATTTTCGGACTGTCTTATTCTTTACAGGAACATACCCACTTTTTTTATTTGATTAATCCGATTCTTATTTTAATTACGGGTATAGGAGAATTTATAACCGCCAAAGTTTGCCGATTCCGTCCGTTTCTGCATGGCGCTGTTGCCATGTGGACAGGTTCGCTGGCTTGCGCATTAACTGTTGTTCTGTTCGGTGGAAACGGAGTACTTGTTCAGTTCGTTATTTTAGCCGTTTGCATGATTGCAGGATTTGTAATTCCCGGATATAAATTGAATAAATTAGCAGAAGAAAAATGATGTTTAAAAGCCTTGACCCTTTATTACATTCGCAGTTGCGTTTGGCAATCATGTCGTTATTAATCAGCGTAGAAGTAGCCGATTTTGTTTATCTGAAAGAACAAACAGGAGCAACGTCGGGCAATTTGAGCGTGCAAATCGACAAGTTGAATGAAGCGGGATATATTCGGGTTACAAAAACTTTTCAGGGGAAAATGCCGCGAACCGTTTGCAAAATAACCGATAAAGGTATCAGCGCTTTTGAAACCTATGTAAAAAATTTGCAAAAATATATTAAAACATAAACTTGCTGTTAGTTATACCTGTAATATATCGAAACCTTTGCAAGGCAAATTGTTGATAAAATGTTAATATTTAGGTGATTATAATTTGTTTAGTCGCTCCTTAAAAAGTGGTGAAATCATTTATTAAAAAGCAACTAATTAGTTGCTTC
>JAIRKV010000274.1 GCA_031259935.1 Prevotellaceae bacterium
TTATCAAATTTTCTCAATATTTCTGTCTTTTTTTCGTGTTTATGCCTGCCTGTCAACAATTTTTTGCCGTCTGTAAATTCAATTTGCAAATCTGTGTTTCCCGATACGCTCATTGACTTGTTATATTGTTTAAAATTAAAAAATGTGTATTCCGTTTCCGATTTTTTTCCATGTATTTCCAATTTCCGTATTTTTTCAATGCTTGATACTGTTTGATATGCACTTTCGCTATTTCGTTTCATGCATAATATTTACATTTTATAAAAAACGGTGAAATTTTTACATAAATACCTTTATCGCTAATGATTGTTTTTGTTTTTTATAAAAATCCATATTTATTTTGCTGATTATTTAACAGTCAGCATTATAAAAAGCACATTGATTATGTTTGATATTTTGTTATTTGCTATCAAATATTAACATCAATGTTTGCTGCTAATTGTATAAAGTTCCTGTGTTTACAATCGGTTGAGCGCGTTCGTCGCTGCAAAGTACAACAAGCAGATTTGAAACCATGGCAGCTTTCTTTTCATCATCAAGTTCAATAATTTCTTCTTCGGATAATTTTTCCAAGGCATGTTTTACCATTCCTACCGCTCCGTCCACAATTTTTTCGCGCGCGCTTATTATTGCGTCCGCCTGCTGACGCCGCAACATTACGGCGGCAATTTCGGGCGCATAGGCAAGATAATTAACCCGCGCTTCCAAAACTTCGATTCCTGCAATAGACAGACGTTCGTTCAACTGTTTTTCGAGAATGTCGTTTATTTCTTCGCCTCCTGAACGCAAAGTGAGTTTTTCGTCCTCGCTGTCGGTATTGTCGTAGGCAAACATTCCTGCAACAAAGCGCAATGCCGCATCACTCTGCACTTTCACAAAATGTTCATAAGCTTTCATTTTTGAATTCAATTTGCTGGTAACGCCGTAATTCGTAACATTTGTCATTGATGTATTGTCAATATCAAAAGATGCTTTGTAGGTGTCGGCAACTTTCCACACCAGCACTTGACCAATCATAATCGGATTTCCTTTTTTATCGTTCACTTTTATCGGTTCGGCATCAAGATTGCGAGCGCGCAGAGTCAGTTTCTTCCTTGTGTAAAACGGATTGACCCAAAAAAAGCCGTTTTTTTTAACCGTTCCTTCGTATTTACCGAAAAAAATCAGAACGCTGGCTTCGTTTGGTTCAATATGAACGAATCCGCCGTAAAAAATGATATTTACAATAAACAGAATAATATCTGCCGTAATCAAAACACCGAATAACGGCGCCGAAAGCCCGGATTGAACAATCCATACAAATGCCGCAACAATAGCAGCCAAAAATGCGAGATTGAATATCAACATTCCAATTCCCGACAGTTTTAATTTTTCAAAATTTTCTTCTTGTTTTTTCATGATATTTAAAATTAAAATGATATTAAAATAATATCACAAAGGTAAGTATGTTTTTTAAATTTCCAAAAAAAATATTTTTTTCACTGAAATTTTTTAAAATATTTAATATCTTTGCATTAAATACTTTGAAAATTTGTATAATATTTTAAAAATGAAAAACGAATATAACGCACTTGGGATAATGTCGGGAACATCGCTCGATGGTTTGGATTTGGCTTTGTGTAATTTTGTAAAAACCGATAAGTGGAATTATAAGGTTATAGCAGCTGCAACAGTGGAATATCCCGATAATTTACGCAGCCGACTGGAAAAATCCATAGAACTTTCGGCTTATGAATTTGTGAAACTTGATGTTGAATTGGGCAGATTTATTGCCGAAAAGGTAAATGCTTTTTTAGAAACGCAAAACATAAAACCCGAGTTCATTGCTTCGCACGGACATACAACTTTTCATCAGCCGCAAATAGGACTGACATCGCAAACAGGCAACGGAGCGACTATTGCAGCGCATACCGGAATTACAACCGTATGCGATTTTCGCACAACAGATGTTGCTTTCGGCGGACAGGGCGCTCCGCTTGTTCCTGTCGGCGACGAACTGCTTTTTGAACATTACGGCGCCTGTCTTAATCTCGGCGGAATTTCCAATATTTCGTTTCGACTGAATGACAAACGGGTAGCTTTTGATATTTCGCCCTGCAATATGGCATTGAACTATTTGGCAAATCAAATAAACATGCCTTACGACAAAGATGGCGAAAATGCTCGCAAAGGCAACACAGATGAAATTCTCCTTAACAAACTGAACAATATCGATTTTTATAAAAAAACAGGAGCAAAATCATTAGGAAAAGAATGGTTCGATACTGTTTTTCAACCTTATTTGGACAAATCCGAAATTTCGATTTACGACAAACTTCGCACAGTTACCGAACACATATCCATGCAACTGGATAATGTTTTAGATGGAAAAAATATTGAAACAGTACTTGTAACGGGCGGCGGCGCACGGAATGTTTTTTTGATAGAACGGTTTAATGCAAAAGGAAAACGAAAAATAATAATTCCCGACTCGCAGACAATAGATTTCAAAGAGGCTATAATTTTTGCATTTCTCGGAGTTTTGCGCATGCGTGGCGAAATAAACTGTTTGAGTGCTGTTACAGGCGCAAAAATCGACAACTGCGGAGGATGCATATATTTGGGAAAATAAAAGATACCGACATATCATTTGTTATTCCAAAACCGCTATCATGATATCTTTATTCATCTTCATTGAACATTTTGCAAAGGTTTCTTATTTATTCACATTCCGCCGGGATGCAGGAAACAAATGAACAATAAGCTAATAAGGTTGGCGGGTGTGTGTTATGTTTTGCTCTACTAAGGTTGTTTTGTTTTTGAAATAAGGTTTGTGTTCGTCATTGCGAGGAATGAAATGACGAAGCAATCCAGAATATAATTTATTGTTTATTTTTTATTCATTTATTTTTCTGGTTTGGTTGGCTACGCCGAACCCTGTGGGTTCACTGCTTCGCAGTTCGCAATGACGAAAAAATATCCCGTTAGGGATATAATATTTGTAGAAATTTCATCGCAACCAAAGGCTGCGTGCGGAGCAGCGGTGGTTTTTCAAGTCATTTGCAGTAACCCGCACGTGCTGCATAAAGAGATGTCGTTTTTACCGATATTCTATACCTGACGGGATAGGCGGCATTGCAAGGAGTGTTTAATGATTTAAATATTTAAAGAAGCAGCACGTCATTGCGAGGAATGAAATGACGAAGCAATCCAGAAGATTATTTGCCATTTTTCACTGTTTATTTTTCTGGATTGGTTGGCTACGCCGAACCCTGTGGGTTCACTGCTTCGCAGTTCGCAATGACGTTCTTATTTCTCTGTTTTGCCTCCATATTATTCTTTAAATTTTTAAATTCTTAAATCTTTAAATATCATTCGCTTCGGTTGCTTCGGGCTGACGCCCTCGCAATGACGAACACAAACCTTATTTCTACCTTATTTAAAAAACAAAACAACCTTAGTAGCAAAACATAACACACACCCGCCAACCTTATTACCTTATTGTTCATTTGTTTCCTGCATCCCGGCGGGATGCATCGCTCGGTAGAAATTTCTCAACCA
>JAIRKV010000265.1 GCA_031259935.1 Prevotellaceae bacterium
GAAGAATTAACAGCGATTTGCGAACAGTTTATTGAATTTCTGAACGCAAACCGTGAATTGATAACAGATAAAAAAATATTTAACGAACATGATAACAATTAGTTTATGCCTTTCGGACAAACCGAAAGAAAAAATCAAACAGGCAGCAAACGGAAAGAAATACATTAATCTTATTCTTTCCGAACGCCGAGAAACCGGGAAGTATGGTGAAACGCACACACTTGCGGTGTCAAAAACAAAGGAAGAATGTGAAGCGAACACCGAAACGTTTTACGTAGGCAGCGGTACGCAATACGTTCCGAAAACGGAAGTTATAACGCCAGAAAAAATTGACGGACTGCCGCAGGCAGATATATATTGACGACTTACCTTTTTAAATTGTAAAACAATGACACTCGAAGATTTGAAAACAGAAGCGCAAAATATTCAATATATTTTGGAAAGCGAAATACCCGACGAGATTAACGCAACAATCGAACACGCCAAGCAACTTGCTGTTTTTCACGCCCGTTCGGGGAAAATGCTTGCAGATGCAAAAATGATTTACAGAAACAAAAAAGCAAGCGAAATCGCCGAAATTATTATAAAAATAGCAAAAGAGAATTTCCTTTCGGCAAAGGCGCAAAACGCATTGGTTGAAGCAATAGCACAGCAGGAAGCCTACGTGGTTGAATGGCTCGAAAGAATTAATTCGAACTGCGTACATCAGTTGGATTTGTGCCGCACGATAATCTCAAAGATAAAAGCAGAAATGCAAATGTCAAATATCCCTCAAACTACTGTATATGCCTGTTAAAACAGATTACTACAAACGCCCGATAAAGTATCTCAAAGCCAAAGCCGACAAACTTTGCAGCGAATACACACGTATCAGAGACGCAGGATATAACGAACTTGTGAACTGTATCTCGTGCGGCAAAATTGTGCATTGGAAAGATGCAGATGCAGGTCATTATGTAAACCGCAAACACATGTCGCTGCGCTACGATGAACGTAACGTAAACGCACAGTGTCGATACTGTAATCGTTTCTGCGAAGGCAACATGATAGGCTATCACGCAGGATTGATAAAGAAGTACGGCGAAGATGTAATTCATTATTTAGAAGTCAAGAAGCACAACACAGTCAAGTGGGGAAAATTTGAGTACATAATTCAAATACAGGAAT
This sequence comes from Prevotellaceae bacterium, assembly GCA_031259935.1. Lineage (GTDB taxonomy): Bacteria > Bacteroidota > Bacteroidia > Bacteroidales > UBA932 > JAIRKV01. The sequence continues at coordinate 1,168 of JAIRKV010000265.1, forward strand.
TTGAACAGAAAATAAAAGAATTGAAAAAATTAAAAAATATATAATATGAATTACAGTGAATATATCAGCAGACAAATCGGCAACTTTATTCTGTCAGACAGCATGGAATTCGAAAATATTCTTGAAAAAAAAGACTTGATTATAGGCGACAATATAATCAAAGTAAATGATTATACAGACCTGTACGGATTTTTCAATACAAAACTGAGATTTTGCGGATTTTTGAGAGAAAAAGAAGCAATATTTTATCTCGGAAGCCAACAGAATATATTCAAAACAGAATACTATTACGAATTAATCTACATACTAAAACCGACACGCATCGGTAAGATATACAGATTAGGGACGTTCAGAGATTTAATTTTAGTAGAAAAAAACAATAAAAAAATATGGAAATGAAAATAATAGAAACGAAATATCAGTTCATATTTCAATCCGAAGATGACAGCGATGTTGAAGAAAAAATATTAGACGGATTAATAGAAATTTTAACAAAGAAACAAGTATGAAAAAAGTGTACATATCAGGCAAAATAACAGGCTTGCCGCGGGATGAAGTTATTGCTAAATTTTCAACAGCAAAGGAAGATTTGAAAAAACAGGGATATGAAGTGATATCGCCTGTTGAAAATGGATTACCCTGCAATGCTTCTTACGAATCACATATTATTCTTGATATTGTTTTGCTTATAGGCTGTGATGCAATCTACATGCTGTCTGACTGGGAATATTCGGAAGGCGCTACGCTCGAACATAATATTGCTGAAAAAACAGGAAAAGAAATAATATATCAAGACACACCTGTTTTTATGGAACTGAAAAAAGCAATTAAACAAGTAATGAATATTGATTTTTATAACATTGCAAGCAAGAGCCGTAATGCACTGTTTGTATTTGCACGAATAATTTTCTCATATTATTGTACAGAAGAAGGAATTGAAATTATAAAAATAGCAAATCACATTAATCGAAATCGTGCAACTGTGATTTATTATTTGCACAAATATTCTGATTATTATCGATTTACGATAGAATTTCGAGTGTTTGCGGATGAAATAAGTAAACTGATTAAGAACAAAAGACGTAATGATTAACAATCAAGAATATAAAGCATTTGACAAACTGTTTAATCGGCTTGCGCAAAAATACGGCGATTACGAAGTATTCAGTTCATTTTTGCTGTACATCGCAAGCGGATTTTGCGCAGACGGCACGATAAATTTTGAGACAAGATACAGCAAAGAAGAATTTGCACTGTTCTACGAAATGTATAAAGAATACACATTGATAATGAACGAACACACAAAAGGCGATGATTAGAGCAAGAAAACAGCCGTTGTCTATCAACAATGGCAGCAGAGAAAAATCGGTTGCAAATATTGATAATAAACAGATTATAATCAACAAAAATATAGAACAGTTAAATTTATTTTAAAATGGCACAAACACAAATGTATATTATTGATATTAACCCATTTGAAATTTTTAAGTGGGGAATTGACTACGGGCTGTTGCTTGCAGAAGAAGAGCGCAGCAGCGAAGAATGGGCAGACGCTTTCAACGGCTGTCTTGTATCACAAAAATACTGTATGCCCGCTGCGCCCTGCGAGCGCAGACAAACGCACAGCGAGGCATGGATTAACGCAAAAAAAGAAAGCGTAAGAAAATTTACAGAATTTATAACAAGTTTAGGTTCTACCAAAAATTCAGTTGTTAAGTAATTCTTAACAACTGGCGGCAAAGTGAAGAGTATTCAAAGTGGAACGCACTTTGAATATGAAGGAATGAGAAAATAGATGAATACGAATGGACGCATTGCTGTGCGTATTGGATACCAAAAAATAAACCCTTATAAATAATTGAATTAAAGAAAATAAAGGAAATAAAGTAATGAAAACAACAAACGACAACGGAATGGAAATAATACACTCCTGCATCGCAGGAATAATAATTATAGCAGTAATGTATTTGCTGCTGATAATAATAAATTGAAATGAATATAGACATATATGTCAAGACAATATTCGCAAAACTGTTAATCGAACTTTTGTAGGAGTCAAATAAATATGAAAAGATTAATAATAATATGAAAAAATTAGAAATAATATGAAAGGAATAAACTTTACAGAGCCGCTGTTTCACAAGGTGGTACGCGGCAAAAAAACGCAGACAAGGCTGATTATGAATCCGCAGCCTGCCTTTGAGGGCGAATTTCGGTACGCCTGCCCGATAGATGCCGATGGGAAATTGATTGAGCCTCTCTATAAGATAGGCGAAACAGTTTACATTAAAGAACCGTATTTTATAATTCCAAAATGGCACGAGTACAAAAATTGGGTAATCTATAAATATGGTGAACATCCAGAAAAAACAGATACACGCCCATTCGTTAATCCGCGTATTATGCCTGCAAAATACGCCAGACACTTTATTAAGATTACATGCGTCCGCTGTGAGCGGTTGCAGGAAATCAGCGATGCGGACTGTTTGAAAGAGGGAATTGAAGAACAAAAATGGGAAGGTCATACGGGTAAATATTTTTACATTATCCCAGACATGACTTGTCCGATTTTCGACAGTGGACGTAAAGCATACGCTTATTTAATCGACAGCATTTACGGCAAAGGCACGTGGGAAAGTAACCCGATTGTCTGGGCTTACGATTTTAAATTAATAACAAAATACAGGTAACATGGATTGCAGATTAAAAACAAAGAGCAGCACAGCGATACAGTTAAACCTGTTCAAGCAAAAACATTTTGAAAAAAATCAATTAAGTAATCTGCGTGTATGGTATGGATTTACACATCTTACCAAAAAGGTAATGAAAAAGAGAGCGTTACAGATTTTATTTGAAAACGACTATCATTGTAGAAACGAAGAAAAAGTAAACAGGTGGATGCATATTGCAACTGTCAGACAGCAGACTGTCGA
>JAIRKV010000083.1 GCA_031259935.1 Prevotellaceae bacterium
CCATTCAAAAATCACCTGTTTTTAACTAAAATTTAACAAACCTAAAGGTAAAAACTGCAATGTGGGTTAAAGACAGTATCATAACGATAGATGCTATGAGAACACAGCGGGAAATAGCAAAAAAGATAATTGAAAACAAGGCAAATTATATTCTTGCCGTTAAAGGCAATCAGGGCAAGTTTGGAAGAGGAAGTTCATACACTTTGCCGACATGCAAATTCAGTGTCTGATGAAACAGTTACGGAAAAAGGACACGGAAGAATAGAAACCCGTAGATGTCAGGTGTTTACAAAAGGCTTAATCGTTGATTCCAAAAACAAATGGAAAAATCTTGAAAGTATAATGAAAATAAATCAATACGTGAATTGCCAAACAAAACTGAAACTCATGAACGTTTCTATATCAGTTGTTTACAGCCTGACAGCGACTTCAATAAATTTATTCGAGACCATTGGTCGGTTGAAAATAAACTGCATTGGACTCTTGATATGGTTTTCCGCGAAGACGAGCAGCGAAAAAGAGCCAATCATGCTGCAAAGAATTTTGCAACAGTCAGAAAAATCGGACTGAATTTGCTCAAAAAAGATACAGGAAAAGAATCCTTTAATAATTTTTCCGACGAAGAAATATTAAAATTTCAATATAAAATTAACCGTAGACCAAGAAAATTACTTAACTTTGACTCGCCCTGGAAAGTATTTTCCTCCGCATTGAATAATCCTGTTGCATTTGATACTTGAATCTACCTTTTATGAAATTTTGCATCGTATTAAATTTTTTTATTATTTTTGCGCCATATTAAAACATTGGGAGTGTACTGAACTGGTGGTTAAATCCTAAGTGGTCGCCCAATGTTTTTTATTTTAATGACGTTGTTATTGAATATAAAAACCTGTGTATTTTTTCTATTTCCCCCTTTTTAATAACAATTTCTGCTACATTGTAATACAATTCCTTTTCGGTATCCTTGAAATAGTAAAACATTTTGTATCCTTTTCTCAGTTTTTTACCTGTTGCGGGCGCAGACGTTTGATAAGCAGAATTTTTAAGAAGTTCATCTATTTTTTTCAGTTCGTCAAGGGTGAGCGCTCCTTTTGCTCTTGATATTACCACATCGTCAACAACATGTTTATTCCCTTCCCGTATAAACTCTACAGTTATTGCTGTTCCATTTTCAACAGTCAGTTCAACCGTTTTTTCGTACAGCGGTTTCATTTCGTTTACGAGTTCTTTTTTTACGGCTCTTAAACGTTCCATTTCGGCGGCATCTTCCAACTGTTTGGCGGCTGCTATTTCCTTTTTTGTCAGTCCTTTGTAATACGGGTGCGTGTCAGTAAATATTTCGCCGGACTCGCCGGGATTGTTGTCAATTCCGGGGTCTGGTTTTGCTTTGGGCAGTTTGCCGCTTTGCCCGTCGGGTTCGTCGTCTGTGGGTTCTATTCCACATTTGCATCCCCAGAGCGTTCCCGGTCCGGAAGCCCATACTGCATCGTCGCGTCTGAATACCCTGTTGTAAAATGGAATATGTTCGGGGCGTCTGTTTTCGGGAGATGTAAGGCTTGGTGTCCAGCGCATGTTCGTATAAAGTTCGTTATCTTCGGCATCGCGCCAGATTGAAGCCAGCCGTGCGCGGCGCACGGCAATATCATATTCGCTGCGCAGCCATGTCTGATTATAGTTTTTCACAATTCCCGCCGCATCCTGTTTGAACTGCGACCAGTTTTTAAGATTTCCTTTTTCGTCGAACAGGGCATTGTTCAAAGCACGTATCTGCTGCTGCGTTTTGCGCGCCGAAAATGCCGCTCCGCTTTGGCTTACTGCAACTCGAGTGCTGCCCAAGTGGTCGGTAATGAAGTAAGTTATTTCGTAACTGCTTGTGGTGTTGTTTATTCGCCCGCTGCCGGCAATACCTGCGACTGCCGCAAATGTGTTTGCAGCAAAGGCAAGTATTGCTGTTATGAGGACGATTTTTTTCATTTTTCTAATGTGCTGTAAATCTTACTCTTAATCTAAGCATTAACTGCATACGTATGTAACCATCACTTACTAACGCATGTAACCATCGTTTACATACGGATGTAACCATTGCTTACATACGTATGCAGTCATTGCTTACATCTGTATGTAGTTAACGCTTGCATCCGTATGCAATTTTACTCGCTCTTTTCGAAGTAGATTTTTCCGCTCTGTAAGTTTGTACTTCATAGTGTACCTCCTGTTTTAATTTGTTAAAATTAATCTTGGTTATTTCTTTTTTTGAGGTGCTAAGAAAAATATTCGGTTGTTCGATAGAGGAAGAAATCTTTGTCACTCAACCCGTAGTTTTGCGAAATGAAGCGTTGAATTTTACCGTTTATCCGTTCCGCATTAGCGTTTGTTGCGCCATGTCGGAAGTAATTGATAATATGTGCTTCGTGCTTGCGTAGCATTTATTTGATAAGCCGTTTTCAGTTCTTCGTGATTGCTAAAAACCTGTTCTATTGTTTCTTCCATTTCACTGCTCCATTTATCATCCGACTGCGTGATAGCACGCGATACACGGCATAAGCGTTCGAGTTGAACAGGCAATTCCGGTCTTCTTCACTGCGGCGTTTGCACGTTCTAATTTTTTGCGTCTCATAATTCTTCTGCTAAATGTACGCAAAAAAATCAATAACACCTCAAAAAAAGAATTAACCTTTTCATTCGTCTGTGCGTAATTGAGAATTTAATGTTAACTTTGCAGGTTGTAATTAGAATTAAAAAACTTAATGGCAGAGAAATTATTAGTGGTCGAAGATGTTGATATTGTTAAGTTATACGGAATAAATAATGTAAACTATAATTTTATTGTTACTCAATTTCCGAAACTTAAAATTATTTCACGTGGAAAAGAAATTCGCGTTATCGGCGATGATGCCGAAATCGAACGTTTTGAAAATAAATTAAATATAATAACAGACTGTTTATTGTATCAGGGAAATTTGAAAGAATCGGTACTGTCGGATATTTTTTTGAAAAATGAAAACTTTGATAATAATAATGCGTCAGATGTGATTGTTTACGGAAATAACGGGCGAATAATCCGCGCACGAACCGAAAATCAGCGGAAACTTGTAGAACTTTACAAAGAAAACGATTTGCTTTTTGCGATTGGTCCTGCAGGCTCGGGAAAAACATATACTGCAATTGCTCTTGCTGTTTGTGCGCTTCGTAACAGGGAAGTTCGCAAAATTATTCTTACCCGACCTGCCGTTGAAGCCGGAGAAAGACTCGGATTTTTGCCCGGCGATTTCAAAGAAAAACTTGATCCTTATCTGCAACCGCTGTACGATGCATTAAACGATATGATACCGCAGCGAAAACTTCAAACATATATTGAAGATGGAACAGTGCAAATTGTTCCGCTTGCTTATATGCGCGGACGAACGCTGGATAACGCTTTTGTTATACTTGATGAAGCGCAGAATACAACGCTGAATCAAATAAAAATGTTTCTTACGCGAATGGGCTGCAATGCAAAATTTATTGTAACCGGCGATGTTACCCAGATTGATTTGCCCTGCAAAAACGATTCGGGATTATTGAAAATTCGTAAAATACTTGCAGATGTGAAAAACATAGGATTCATTGACTTTGATAATCGTGATATAATAAGACATCCGCTGGTAAAAACAATTATCGGTGCATTTGAAAAAAACGAAGAAAATAATATAAAACAAAATAAAGGATGAAAGCAATTGTAAAAACAGAATTTGATTTTGCAAAACAGACAGGCAAATACACAGGAAAAGTTCGCGATGTATACACCATTGCCAATGATATTTTAGTGATGATTGTTACCGACAGAATCTCGGCATTTGACGTTGTACTTCCCAAGGGAATTCCTTATAAAGGACAGGTGTTGAATCAAATAGCATCAAAGTTTCTGGATGCAACATCTGATATTGTTCCGAATTGGAAAATAGCATCTCCCGATCCTGTTGTAACTGTCGGATATAAATGCACTCCGTTTCCTTTAGAAATGATAGTTCGCGGCTATCTTACAGGAAGCGCATGGAGAGCGTACAAATCGGGAATTCGCGAAATCTGCGGTGTGAAAATTCCTGATGGAATGTGCGAAAATCAACGATTCGAAACGCCGATAATAACGCCTACAACCAAAGCGGAACTCGGAACGCACGACGAAGACATCTCGCGTGAAGAAATTATTTCAAAAGGACTGATTTCGGAAAAAGATTATTTGCAAATCGAAAAATTTTCACTCGCTCTGTTCGAGCGCGGCGGCGAAATGGCAAAAAAACAGGATTTAATACTCGTTGATACAAAATATGAATTTGGAAAACGCAACGATGAAATTTATCTGATAGATGAAATTCACACGCCCGATTCATCGCGATATTTTTATGCCGACAGTTATGACGAAAATTTCAAAAAAAACTTGCCTCAACGTCAACTGTCAAAAGAATTTGTACGCGAATGGCTGATGGAAAATAATTTTCAAGGCAAACAGGGACAGCAAATTCCGGAAATGACCGCTGAAATTGTTGAAGGAATAAGTAACAGATATATAGAACTGTACGAAAAAATTACGGGAGAAAAATTCAAACAGACCGAATACGCTGCCGACGATATTTACATTCGCATTGAAGAAAATGTGAAAAACATGCTGGCGCGCCTTGTTTTTTGATTTATAATTTTGTTAAACTCATACACAAAGGAAATGAAAACATTAAAATACATATTTGCAATTATTTTATTACTGCTTGTTTTTCCGGTTTTTGCACAGATTGAAATAAAAAAATCAACTGAAAAAATACGCATTGGCGATGAAATTTATTATGTTCATCACGTAAAATATGGTGAAACTCTTTATTCGCTTTGCAAAGTTTACAACGTTACCCAGGAAGAACTTATAGCCGCCAATCCGCAATTGGCGCAAGGTTTGAAAGCCGAACAAAGAATAAAAATTCCCGACAGGACAGAATCGAAAACCGAAACTCCGAAAACAGATGTTGCAGCACAGCAGGAAAACGGGCAAAAAACCGAAACTCCAAAAACAGATACAAATTCGGCTATAAAACACAAAGTGAAAAGCGGAGACAAACTTGCTGAAATAGCAAAAAAATATAACTGCACGGTCGAAGATATTTTAAAATATAATCCCTTTTTAGATAGAAATTCAAAATTAAGGAAAGGACAGTATCTTACCGTTTTTCCCGGTCGAAACGAATTGCCGCAAGCCGAAAATATTGCAGAAAACACAACAGAAAAAGGTACTGTTATCGTAGAAACTGCCGAAACCGTTATTGATGTCGACTGTTATGAAAATTTATATTCAGGCGATACGCTTAACGTGATATTGATGTTGCCGATAAAAGCAGGCGAAATAAATAAAACATTAGAAAAAAATCAATATAACAACTATGATTTTATTGAATTTTACGAAGGTTTTCTTTTGGCGGCAGATTCGTTGAGCCGTAAAAATATCTCAATAAATCTTACAACTTTTGATGTATATGACGCACAAACATTAAAGACAGCATTAAATTCTGCGGCTTTCGGCGAAGCGCAACTGATAATAAGCCATATTCCGAAAGAATTGACAGATGATTTTGTGAAAATTGCAGACGAACGCAAAATACCGGTTGTTGCAGCATTTTCGTCAGAAACGGAAAAAGCAGCGGAAAAAAGCAAATATTTCATTCAGGCACTTGCACCTGTATCGTTTCAAATCGAAAAACTGAACAAAATATTATGCAGCGCCGAAAAACATGTTGTTGTTGTTTATGAAAACATAATTGACAGTGCAAATTTCAATACCTTTGTTCAAACGCTCGAAAATTGCGGCAAAACCGTAAAAAAATATCAATACCGAATGCTCGGAAGCCTTAACGAAAACTTGCCTAACGAACTCGACAGCGTAGCCAAAAATAACATAATAATATTGTCGAGCAACAAGGTTTTTATAACGGATGTTTTGTCAAAATTAAATACGCTTTTGATAAAATTGAAATATGATATTACTGTTTACGGATTGCCGCAATGGCAAACATTTGAAAGAAATTTGAATTTCGACCATGTTCACAATTTGAATTTATCAGTACTGCAAACATTTTTTGTAGATTACAGCCGCGATGAAGTGAAAAATTTTATAAACAAATACAGATATTATTATAAAGGCGACCCGTCCCGTTTTTCGTTTCACGGTTACGACTTGGGAATCTATCTGATTGATATACTGGCTAAATACGGTGCAAATTTTATGCTGTGCATAACAAACGCCGAAGCAGCAACGCTTTTACAGACACGATTCAAATTCGACAGAATTTCACCGCAGGGAGGTTTGGTAAATAACGAAACATTGTTGTTGCGATACACAAAAGATTTCAATATAATTGTAGAATAAAACAAAACAATCGCCCGCAATCTGTTATTTGCATAATAAATGACATACTCCGAAACCATAAATTATCTTTTCAGCAATTTGCCGGCGTTTCATCGCACCGGCGCTGCGGCTTACAGAGCAAACTTGGATACAACGCTGAAACTGGACGAAATATTTAATCGCCCGCACACACAGTTCAAATCCATTCATGTAGCCGGAACAAACGGCAAAGGTTCTGTTTCACATATTCTGGCTTCGATTTTACAAAGCGCAGGCTACAGAGTCGGACTTTATACATCTCCTCATTTAACCGATTTCCGCGAACGGATAAAAATCAACGGAAATGAAATTCCCGAACATGAAGTTGTGCATTTTGTTGAAAAATACAAATCCGTTTTCGCCGAACTTCAACCATCATTTTTTGAAATGACCGTTGCTCTGGCATTTGACTATTTTGCCCGCCAAAAAATTGACCTTGCCGTTGTCGAAACCGGACTTGGCGGACGACTGGATTCTACAAACATAATCTCGCCGCTGATAAGCATAATTACAAACACAGGTTTCGACCATACTGAATTTTTGGGAAAAACAATTACATCAATAGCAACCGAAAAGGCAGGAATTATCAAACCTCAAACTCCTGTTGTTGTTGGCGAATGGGACGACGAATCGGCAGTTGTGTTTTCTGAAAAGGCAACATCCGAAAACGCTGAAATTATTTTTGCATCACAGTGCGCAAAAATTAATGAAATAAAGCAGTACGACACATATCAGGAATTTGAAATATCAGCCGTGGATTGTAACCTTATGGCTTTCGACAATAAAAAAATAAAACTTGACCTGCTTGGAAATTATCAGCAAAAAAATATAATAACAGCGCTTGCAGCAATAGCGACACTGCAAAAAAACAGCCTTCTGAAAATAAATACCGACTCGATATTCGCAGGCTTTGCCAGCGCTGCAAAACAGACAGGCTTGCGCGGTCGCTGGCAAATTCTCTCTAAAAATCCGTTTACAGTTTGCGACACGGGACACAACGCTCACGGCTTGAATTTGAGCATGACTCAGCTGAAATCACTGAAACGCAACAGACTGTTCTTTGTTTTCGGAACAGTTGCCGACAAGGATTTGGATTCAATTTTGCCGTTATTGCCGCAGGATGCATTTTATATTTTCACCAGTGCAAACATTCCGCGTGCCATGTCTGCCACCTGCCTGGCACAGCGATGCACCGCCGCAAATTTGCAGGGAAAAACAATTCCAAATGTAAAGGATGCATTATTGTATGCACAAAAATCAGCGCAAAACGATGATGTAATTTTTATTGGCGGCAGCACTTATGTCGTTGCCGAAATTATAGACAGTTTCCCGCCACTGACGTTGCAGTTGAAACCTTTGCAAAGTAAATATTAATATTTAGTTGATTATAATTTATTTATATAGAATATTTCGTGTAATTTTGTGCAATAAAATAAAAACAAAAACAATGAAAAAGATTTTTATTATTTCCGTACTGATGTTTTCGTTCATAACATTAGCATCAGCACAACAGTCAACAGCAGGAGTATCGGTAAAATATGCCTTATCCGATTTGCAGGGCAAAAAAATGGCAAATTCAAACTATGACGATTACATGATGTATGCCACA
>JAIRKV010000085.1 GCA_031259935.1 Prevotellaceae bacterium
TGTGGCATACATCATGTAATCGTCATAGTTTGAATTTGCCATTTTTTTGCCCTGCAAATCGGATAAGGCATATTTTACCGATACTCCTGCTGTTGACTGTTGTGCTGATGCTAATGTTACGACCGAAAACATCAGTACGGAAATAATAAAAATCTTTTTCATTGTTTTTGTTTTTATTTTATTGCACAAAATTACAAAATTATATACTGCAAATTGTATCTGGAAACATTTATTAACTTTGCACCCTGAAATTTCACGTATATTATGAAAATATCTAACATAGAACTGGGCGAAAAACCTGTTTTTCTGGCTCCAATGGAGAACGTTACAGATCCTTCATTTCGTTATATCTGCAAATATTTTGGCGCAGATATGATGTACACCGAATTTATTGCTGCCGACGGGCTTGTTCGAGATGCTTCAAAATCGCTGGCAAAACTTGATATTTTCGATTACGAACGTCCGATAGGAATACAGATTTACGGTCACGAAATTCCGTCGATGGTAGAAGCCGCCAAACTTGCCGAACAGGCTAAACCCGATTTGATAGACATTAATTTTGGATGTCCCGTACGTAAAATTGCAACACGCGGCGCAGGCTCGGGAATGATGCTTTTTCCCGATAAAATGGTTGAAATGACTCGCAGCATTGTCGATGCGGTTAAAATTCCGGTAACGGTTAAAACACGTTTAGGCTGGGACGAAAACAGCAAAATAATTGTAGAACTTGCCGAACGCTTGCAGGATGCAGGCATTGCGGCAATAACCGTTCACGGACGCACGCGTTCGCAACTTTACAAAGGCGAAGCAGACTGGACGCTTATAGGCGAAATCAAAAAAAATCGACGAATGCATATTCCCGTTATCGGCAATGGCGATATCGACAGCCCGCAAAAAGCAAAACAAATGTTCGACGATTATAACGTTGATGCAATTATGACAGGTCGTGCAACTTTTGGTCAACCATGGATATTCAGAAACATAAAACATTATATTCGTACAGGCGAACTGCTTGCTGAACCGACAGTGGCGGAACGCGTGGAAATTGCAAAAATACATTTTAAAAAATCATTGGACATAAAAGGAGAGAGGGCAGGAGTGCTTGAGATGCGCCGACATTTGAGTTGCTATTTTAAAGGTTTACCCGATTTCAAGGAAACAAGATTGAAACTCGTAACGACAGACGAACCCGAACAAATTATCGAATTGCTTAATTTTATAAATGAACGCTGGGGATAAAATTTTTATTACATTTGCCTTTGAAAATATTTATAAAACTATACTGAAATTAATAATTATGATAGAAAAATCAACATTGAATTTTTTGTTGGAATTAAGCAGGAACAATTATCGTGAATGGTTCAACAGTAATAAGGATAAATACGAATCTGCCCGCAACAATGTGCTGGATGCAGGTAAAAAACTGTATGCCGAAATCAGCAGATTCGATTCGGAAATAATTTTTGATGACCCTAAAAAATGCATGTTCCGCATTTATCGAGATACGCGTTTTTACAAATATCAAGAACCTTACAAAACAAATATGGGCATAGTTTTCAGTCCTGACGGCACAAAAAAATGCCGGCTGTCATCTTATTACATGCATATTGAGCCGGGCAGCAGTTTCGTGTCGTGCGGTGTTTATATGCCGGATGCTGAAATTCTTAAAACAATACGCCTGGCAATTTACGAAGATTTTGAGGCTTTTTCAAAAACTGTTGAAAATCAAACTTTCAAAAAACAGTTTGGAACTCTTTGCAGAGACGAAGACTGTTTAAGCCGCATACCTGCCGGTTTCGACAAGGATTCGCCTGCCGCCGATTATCTCAAATTAAAACATTTTTATGTATTTCATTCTTTTTCGGATAGCGAGGTTTGCAAAAGCGATTATGTTGAAAAAGCCGCTCAAATACTTAAATTGACTAAACCATTTAATGACTGGCTCAATAAAGCGATTTTAAATTGAATATGCAATGCTCACTGCGAATAAAAAATAGCAATGACAGGACAAATTAAAATTTACGGTCAATTATTTATTTCCGTCAATTTTGTTACGACACAAAAGTAAGCAGCCGAAGCGCAGCCAATACGGAAGTAATGTAAAGATTTTAAAATTTAAATATTTAAATTAATAACAGTGTACGGCGTGTACAGCAAAGCGCACAGAGCATAACGGCGATGGCAGCGCTAATTTTCATACGTTTGTGTATAATTGAAGATTTTATGTTATCTTTGCATTGTTAAATTACAAAACTGAAAAAATGTAAAACAATATCGTAAAAATGATTAACATGAATGAAATACAGGCAAAAGCCAAATGAACCGATAATAATGAATATTTTAAAATCCATAAAATGCTGAATAAAACAACAGTCGAAAAATTTAGAAAAATACAGACGCCTTTTTATTTTTATGATACCGAACTGTTAAAACAAACAGCGCAGGCAGTAATGACCGAAGCCGAAAAATTCGGATATGCGGTGCATTATGCGCTCAAAGCAAATTCAAATCATAAAATTCTGAAAATATTAAGCGCAGCAGGATTTGGCGCCGATTGCGTAAGTGCAAATGAAATTGTGCGCGCAGTCGAATGTGGCTTCAATCCGAACCAGATTGCCTATGCCGGCGTTGGAAAAACCGACAGGGAAATAAACACGGCGCTGGATTTGGAAATATTTACGTTTAATTGCGAATCGTTGCCCGAAATGGAAAACATAAATCATCTTGCAGCCCAAAAAGGCAAAACAGCCGACATTGCAATCCGGATAAATCCCAACGTAGATGCTCATACACACGAATATGTAACGACAGGACTGGAAGAAAACAAATTCGGAATAAGCGAATGGCAATTCGGTGAAGTTGCAGAAAAAATAAAATCACTGCACAGTGTAAATCTTATAAGCCTTCATTTCCATATAGGCTCGCAAATTACAGATATGAAAGTATTTGAAGCACTTTGCAAAAGAGTGAACGAAATTCAGGACATATTTGAATCGTTTGGAATAAAACTTCCGCATTTGAATGTTGGCGGCGGCTTGGGAATTGACTATAAAAATCCCGATACGAATTCTGTTGCGGATTTCAAGTCGTATTTTGAAATATTTAATAAAAATTTGAATTTGCGCGATAAACAAAAATTACACTTTGAACTCGGACGCTCAATTGTTGCTCAATGCGGAAGCCTTATTACACAGGTTACTTACGTAAAAAACGGAAGGCAAAAAATTTTTGTAATAACTGATGCCGGAATGAACGATTTAATTCGCCCCGCACTGTATCAGGCATACCATAAAATCGAAAATCTTACATCAGTCAAAACCGAAAAACGTTACGATATTGCAGGTCCGATTTGCGAATCGAGCGACTGTTTTGCAAAAAACGAGAT
>JAIRKV010000283.1 GCA_031259935.1 Prevotellaceae bacterium
ATGACGGCGCAAAGATAGTATTAAATTATCAGATTACGCACAAACGGATAAAAATTTCGACAAAATTCATAGAAGAAAAGTAAGAAAATAATTGGGATTAAAAATATTTGTATCAAATAACATTATTTTGAATATTTATTTTGTATCTTTGACTGCTAAAATTAAATATTAATACATAAAACAGTTGAAAAAGAACATAAACATATTTGCAATTGTATCCGATTTTATAAAGCGTTCTATAAAATTTGTTACTCGCGATATTTGGTACTTGACAAGAGAAAAACCGAGTCGAAAAGATTCTTTTCTTACCCGCCAATTGAAAATAATAATAATCGCAATACGGTCGTTTGTCGAAGATAAAATTACCGTACGTGCTTCGGCGCTTACATATTACACGTTGATGTCGCTGATACCGATTGCAGCGCTGATTTTTGCCATGGCAAAAGGTTTTAACTACGAAAACGAACTTAGAACTTTTTTGTTCGAAAATTTTTCAGAACAGCAGGATATCGTACAATGGGTATTGAATTTTGTTGATTCTACTTTGAAAAATACAAAAAACGGACTTATTGCCGGCATAGGAATCGTAATGCTTATGTGGGCTTGTCTGAAATTGTTGATTCATATCGAAGAGTCGTTCAATCATGTATGGAATGTAAAAAATCCGCGCTCGTGGAAAAACCGTATTACAAATTATCTGGCTGTGTTCATTATTGCTCCTGTATTTTTGATGATATCAATAAGCGTTTCGCTTGCAGTGAATCACGATGTAAGCGGAATAACTTCATCGCTGTCATTTCTCGAAAGTTTCAGTCCTGTGCTGAACATTCTGTACGAATGTATTCCTTATGTTTCGGTATGGATTTTGTTTGCATTGATTTATAAATTCATGCCCAATACGCGAGTTAAGTTTTCGCATGCTTTGCTTGCCGGAATCATTGCAGGTTCGCTGTTTCAATTAATGCAGGATTTATATGTATATTCGCAGGTTTCGATTACAAAATTAAGCGCAATTTACGGAACTTTTGCTGCAATACCTTTGTTTTTGATGTGGGCGCAACTGAGCTGGCTTATTGTGCTGCTTGGCGCCGAACTTGCTTTTGCCTATCAAAATATCGATAACTACGAAAGCGAAAAAGAATCGGAACACACAAGTTTTTATCAGCGAAAAATATTTGCACTGCTTATTATGCGCATGATTGCCATTAATTTCAAAAATCAAAACAAACCGCCGGAAATATCCGATATTTCCGAAAAACTTGCATTACCGACCCGCATTGTTCGTACAGTTGTAAATAATCTGGTCGAATCGGGAATACTTTCCGAAGTCGTTTCAAAAACCGATAAAGAATACGGCTATCAACCTGCATTTGATATAAACAGGCTGACCATTGCAACGGTTTTTTCTCATTTGGAAAAATTAAATCACAGCGATTTTGCTTCGGACAACAGCAGTTATAAAGATATTTCACAATTAATAAATACAATATGGATTGATTTTGAAAATTCTTCGGAAAACAAACTTCTTATTGATATCTAAACAGTTGTTACCGATTACGAAACAGTATTGATTTTTGAAAAATAATTTGTTTTTATAAAAATAAATCACTGTTATCAAAATTTTTCATATCTTTGCTGAAAACATAAAATATAAAACAATGAAATATATATTATTTTTTTTAACAGCCGTTTTGCTTGTATGCACGCAAACAAAAGCGCAAAATAATGATAACGAAACTCAACTCGTTGCAAATTCTGTTGTATATGCATTGCCAAAAACATCAATAAAAATAAAAATCGAAGTCGAAAAAGAAACTTTTGTTGCAGGTATTTATGCACAATATGCCGAAAAATATTTAGGCATCGAAGTAAATACGCACGATCATGAAAATTATTCAATACGAAAAATTGAAATGATGCCATTCAGCGAAGCAGATGCAAATGCTTTATATACAATAAATTTCGGGAAAATGAAAAATGTGAGGGCAAATTTTCTTGATTTGTCATCCGAAGGCTTGCTGTTTTTTGGGAATTATAAATACGAAGGAAATTTATCTTCACGTTTTGCATCAAACGCCGATCAGCAAACAAAATTTTTAGATGCAAGCGCAGGTACAAACTATACATTAGAGCGAGCCGTTTATTACGGTACGGTGAAAACCGATACAGGTATTATTCAAGTGCCGATAGAACGCTGGCAAAAAACAGGAAAAAACATAGAAACCAAAGCCGCCGAATTTGCCGACCTGATAAACACTTTGCGCAAAAAACGCATTGAAATTGTTACCGGCGAAAGTGATTTTACAGGCGAAGGTCTTACCGCCGTACTTGCCGAAATACGAAAAATGGAAGCCGAATACATGTATCTGTTTACAGGAAAATCGACAAAAACAACCGAAGTACA
Organism: Prevotellaceae bacterium; assembly: GCA_031259935.1. GTDB lineage: Bacteria > Bacteroidota > Bacteroidia > Bacteroidales > UBA932 > JAIRKV01. The sequence goes on from JAIRKV010000283.1 coordinate 2,405, forward strand.
TTTTTTTGATGTAATTCCAAATGCAGCACAAACGCAACAATCGTACATCGCATTCAGATTTTCGGAAAAACAGGGATTGATACCTGCAAACAATATCAGCGGACGTCCCATAATGTTGACACTGGAAAAAGAATCATCGTTTTATTCGGATGCAATGACAGATGCCGACGCTAAAAAACAAAAAATGGAATTGATATATTATCGAGTGCCGCGAATTGCAAAAGCAAGCCTGCTTGATGGCACAAACGTATTATTGCAGGATCGTTTCCCCGTTTATCAGTTTGGAAACATATTATCATTACCTGCCGATTTACAAATGAAATAACATCGAATTTAAAAATCACAAATAAATTTTATATATCATGATGAAAAATAAACAAATTTCAATCGAAACACTTGATCCAAACGAAGTTTGGAAAAATTTTTACGCATTAACACAAATTCCCCGTCCATCGAAAAAAGAAAAAAAAGCTGCCGAATACATACTCCATTTCGGTGAAAAATTAGGGCTGAAATCAGTTATGGACACAATAGGTAACGTAATAATATCAAAACCTGCAACGCCGGGAATGGAAAAATGCAAAGGTATTATTCTTCAGGCGCATATCGACATGGTGCCACAGGCAAACAATGACAAAAAACACGATTTTGAAAAAGATCCTGTCGAAGCATATGTCGATGGCGAATGGGTTACGGCAAACGGCACTACACTTGGCGCCGATAACGGAATAGGAGTAGCCGCAGCGATGGCTGTTCTCGAATCAAAAACCATTGAACACGGACCGCTCGAAGTTCTTATAACAATTGACGAAGAAACGGGAATGACAGGCGCAAACAATTTAAGCCCCACAGCGCTTAAAGGCGAAATACTGATAAATCTTGATTCGGAAGATGAAGGCGAACTTTATGTCGGCTGTGCCGGAGGTATGGATGGAACATTCACATTCGAATACAAAAAAGAAGAAATGCCCAAAAATTTTATTCCTGTAAAATTAAATGTTACCGAACTTGAAGGTGGACATTCGGGAATGGATATAATTCTCGGCAGAGCAAATGCAAATAAAGTCATATTCCGTCTTTTGAAAATTCTTGCAAACAAAGTAGATGCACGACTGTCATCCATCGAAGGAGGAAACATACGCAATGCCATACCGCGCGAAGCAGTAGCCGTTGTAGCAATAGAAAAAGGCAAGGAAGAAGAATTGAACAGAATTGTAAATGAATTTCGAGAAATAATTAAATCGGAATATGCGGTAACCGATAAAAATTTGAAAATACTGGTTGAAAAAGCTGCAGAAACAGACGGGATTATTGATAAAAAAACCCAAACAGCTCTGACAGATGCCATTTACGGATGTCCAAACGGAGTTGTGCGCATGAGCGACACCGTGCCCGGTTTGGTAGAAACATCCAACAATCTGGCAATAGTAAAGTCAGCATCTGGAAAAATTCAAATAAAATGCCTGATGCGAAGTTCTGTTGATACCGCCAAACTCGACCTTGCCGAAGCAATGGAATCCGTATTCCGTCAAGCAGGCGCCAAAGTGAAATTTTCGGGCGGATACAGCGGCTGGAAACCAAATATTAATTCGCCAATACTTGTTGTAATGCAGGAAACATACAAGCAACTTTATAACAAAACTCCTGAAATTAAAGCAATACATGCAGGATTGGAATGTGGTATTTTTGGCGGTATTTATCCGCAGTGGGACATGATTTCGTTTGGACCAACCATTCGGCATCCTCATTCTCCTGCCGAAAAAGTTAATATTGAATCGGTAGATAAATTTTGGAAATTTCTTGTGGCAACATTGAAAAATGCACCGAAATAAAGAATAATAAATT
>JAIRKV010000227.1 GCA_031259935.1 Prevotellaceae bacterium
ATTTCACAGGAAACAGCAAAATTCGTAACACAAAAACTTTACATACCCCGTTTTTCAAATAATGAAATGAAACCCGAATCTCTTAATGTTTCTACTGCAACGGCAATAGTTTGTTCCGAATTTAAACGAAGGACTTTTTTATAATTTGCAGTTCTCTTACTGTTTTTGCCTGCTTGCTGTAAACTGTATGGGAAAAGAGTTAAAATGACCTTGAAAAAACAGAATAACAATTCTAAAATTTTCGGATATAAATTATAAACGCTGTCTTAAATTCATCCATGTAAAACGGTAATAGAACTTCAAAATCAATCCTGTGCCGTCACAAATCCAAATGAGGCTGTTTCCGTTCCTGAAAATTAAAACAGTCGGATGCAAAAAAGACCGCCTTGTAAGTCAGCAGTCTTTTTTTGTAAAAAAAAATTGATTGAATACTATTTTAACAATTCTGCAAGTCTGTTTTTCAATTCTTGTCCGCGAAGGTTTTTTTCGATGATAATTCCTTGCGGATCAATCAAAACGGTATGAGGAATAGCGCGTACATTATAAAGTCGAGCGCCTTCGCTTTGCCAGAATTTAATATCCGACATTTGAGGCCATGTAAGGTTGAGTTCTTTTATGCCGTTCAGCCATTTTTCATGTTCTCTGTCGAAAGATACGCCTACGATTTCAAAGTTTTTATTTTTATATTTCTTATATACTTCGATAAGCGTCGGAATTTCTTCGCGGCACGGTCCGCACCACGAAGCCCAAAAATCAACCAAAACGTATTTTCCTTTGCCTGCATAATCCGAAAGTTTCACATTTTTGCCTTGCGTATCAGGCATTTCAAGATCAACAAAATACTGTCCTACGGCAACTGTTTTTGCAATTTGTACGTTTTCGGCAGTTTCTTTGAATACGTCTTTGTTCAATGTTTCTTCGGTTGCCAGCGCAAGCAATTCTTCTATTTCATTGGTTTCCATTCGCGATGTAACGGTTTGTAAAAGTAATTCTCCTGCTTTGTTATTTATATTTTCCTTAAAAAATTCAATTCCGGAATTTTTATATTCTTTTTCAAATTCGGCAAACAGCGAATCTTGAAATTCCTGAGTTAACGTGCCATTTTGTTCGGCTTTGCTGCGATTAAAAATATCGTCGAATTTTTTTATTATTTCATTCCTTTCTTTTCTGAATTGTGAAAGATTACTGTTGAGTTCTGTTCCGCCGACAGAATATTCATCTTTACCTATATTAATGTCAATCACGGCATTATCCGCAATAAAAGGATATCCGTTTCTTTTGTTTGCAAAAAAGATGTAATAAATTTCAGCAGTATCAACTTTTCCGACAAATTTGAATTTTTTGTCGGCAACTACCGTAGAGTCTATCGATTCAAAAGTTGTATTTACTTTTGTTTTCAAATAGACCTTTTGTCCGTTCAAATCTTCTTCTTCAACGGTTCCGCTGACAGTGTAAGATTTTTTTTCGCTGCAAGCCAGCGTTGCTATTGCAATAAATGCAAGTAATAATAATTTTTTCATAATTTATATATTAAAATTTATAATTCTAAAAAAGCCCGTAAAGTTCGGCATTTACTTTGTCGATAACAGAATTAAGGTCTTCGGTTCGTTTTGCAAAATTTGTTTTATCAATATCTATAATCAGTTTGCGTTCTTTGTATGTATCTATCCATTCTTCGTAAAATTCGTTAAGATGCGTAAGATAATCGAATCGTATTCCTGCTTCATATTCTCTGCCTCGTTCCTGTATTTGAGTAACAAGAGTCGGAATTGATGCTTTAAGGTAAATGAGCAAATCGGGCGGCGCAACCAAATCCATCATCAAATTGAACAGCGAAGTATAATTTTCAAAGTCGCGCGATGACATTAATCCCATTTTATGCAAATTCGGCGCAAAAATACATGCATCTTCGTAAATTGTTCTGTCTTGAACTATTGTTTCCTTACTTCGTTTTATATCAATAATATTTTTAAATCGTCTGTTCAGAAAAAATATTTGAATATTAAACGACCAGCGTTGCATGTCTTTATAAAAATCGTTTAAATACGAATTACCTTCAACCTCTTCAAATAGAGGCGTCCATTTGAAATGGTGCGATAATAATTGCGTAAGAGTTGTCTTCCCGCTTCCAATATTACCTGCTATTGCTATGTGCATTGTTTTTGTTTTTTTGATATAATAAAGCAAATTGTCGCTCACAAAATTAATAACTTTTTTAGTATTTTTCAAAAAAAAATTTTATTTGAACGTTAATTTTAAAATAAATCCGTGCCGTGTTTCCAAATTTTTGATATATAATTAAGAAATACGGCGCTGCCGTTTAATATTTTTCATAAAATTTAACAGTTAAACAATTCTGTAAAAATTTTCAATGAATTCATTGGACTTAATTTATCGAAATGATAATTATAAAAATCGAGCATAACTTTCAAAAAATTTTTGCGCTGTATCCGATTCAGTTCTATGTGATGTATATTGCTGACTTGTGTTTTCAACAATTGTTGCAATATTTGCGTGTTTTTAGCATCAAAGTATAATGAATGTTCAGGCAGCACAGGTCTTATCTGTCCGCTTTTGATATCAAAAAATCCGTTTGCATCGTAAATGTCATTTGGATAAAAACCTATATATTTCGACAGGTTGGCAAGGAAATGAAGATGAAAATTTTCAGCGCCTTTATCAATTTTATCAAATATCAAAACAGAATTGTAGATAAAATCGAACATTTTTTCGTTAGGTTCTTCTTCGCGAATTATTTTATAAAGCGCTTCGGCTATAAACATTGCTACAGTCGATTTTTTTATATCGAACGGCACTGTATGCAAAGGTTCCGAAAGTTTATATTCTTTTATTCGCTGTATGTTTGCAGTTTGTTTGTTATACGCTTCGATATCAAGCAAAAATAATGGTTGAAAAAGCGTGGCTTTGTTTTTACTTTTTGCCGAACGTGAGCAATTTGTAATATAAGTTTGCTTTCCGAATTTATCGGTGTAAGCGTACACAATCAAACTGCTGTCGGTGTGTTTTACCGTGTTCAGAATTATGGCTTTTATTTTGTAAATCATAAGAAAAAGACTGTTTGCAAATATACACGAAATATTTTAAATAAACAACTGTCGATGAAAATTTGCACTGTAAGTATGTAAATCACAGATAATAATGTTGTAATCATTACTGTCCGATAAAACAATAAAAAAGCGGACAGTTTTGTCATTATCCGCTCACTGATTATCTTTGTATTCGTCGCTATTTACGAGTTCTTTTTCTCACGCTGTCAAATTCTGCAAGTTGCAGGTCTGTTTTTTGACAGTAAACTTAATATTTTTTCATATTGCCTCAAAAAAAGATTCGTCATTTTACCGATTATTATTAGCAGATAATATTTTTTTCATACCTTTACACGTTTTTATTAAAATATAAGTAAAATATTTTAAATTGTTGAAACAATAATCGATTAAATAAAGAAAAGATATACAGGTAAATATTATGAGCGGAGGATTATATTCGATGGAAGGCAAGGAGTTTGACCAAACCCTTGACCTGAAAAAAATAAAACCTTATGGAGATACAATGAACGATGGTAA
>JAIRKV010000256.1 GCA_031259935.1 Prevotellaceae bacterium
AGTATTCTTTGTTTGACCATTAAATTTTTAAATTTTTAAATCTCTCGTTCTTCACTCTTCGTTCTTCACTCTGGATTAACTTCGTTGAGCTCCGCTGCGCTTCGGTTGCTTCGCTTCGCTCGCAATGACGACTTTATAAACTTTACAACTTTATAACTTTATAACTTTATGAACTTTATAACTTTATAACTTTATGAACTTTATAAACTCATTTTGGGCTGTGCCTGTGGCGAACCCCATGCGTTCGCGATTTGCGCGCGCCGTCAAATAGTTAAATGTCTGTGTTGCCTGATCGTACAGGGCTTCGTGGTTAAACGGTAACCAATCTTGATGTTTTGATGTCATTTTTTTATTTTTTAATTGTAAAATAGTATTATGTTTAATTAAAATTTTTACTTCACAAACTGAAATTTTTACTTCACAAACTGAGTTTTTTACTTCACAAATTGAGTTTTTTACTTCACAAATTGAGTTTTTTACTTCAAAAGCCGGGTTTTTTACTTCACAAATTGAGTTTTTTACTTCACAAACTGAAATTTTTACTTCACAAACCGGTTTTTTTTAAGCGTAAACTTTCTTTTTGGATAATTTATCGACATTATTCATGTTTTTGCTGATTACAGGCGAAAAACATTATCGTTTGGTATCAAGTTTTAATAAAATGAACAGCATAATCGTAAATGCCCAGAGCGATGAGCCGCCATAACTCAAAAACGGCAGGGGAATGCCTATCACGGGTATCAATCCTATGGTCATGCTTATATTGACGGTGAAATGGAAAAACAAAATTCCGAAAGTGCAGTATGCAAAAATACGGGTAAAGGCAAATCGCTGCCGCTCGGCAATTATTATTATTCTGAACAGAAGAAAAAGATACAGCCCGATAACAATTACACATCCGACAAATCCGGCTTCTTCGCCTACCGTACAAAATATAAAATCGGTACTTTGTTCGGGTACAAAATTGAATTTTGTTTGCGTGCCCTGCAAAAATCCCTGTCCAAACAGACCGCCGGAACCTATTGCTATTTTCGACTGATTAACGTTGTAGCCCGTTCCCTGCAAATCGACTCGCATGTTGAGCATGTTTTCAATTCTGTCGCGCTGATGCTGTTTGAGAAAATTGTTGAATACGTAATCGACCGAAAAACTTATGAATACAGAGGAGAAAAAAAACATGGCGGCAAAAAGCAGTCGGGCAATGCGTTTCTTATACAATATCATAAGTATTAATGAAAATACTGCGACGTATATTAAAATCAGATGTTGTGTTTCCAGTTTAATATCTGCTTCGTTGCGAATGAACATTGCAAGTATCAGTCCTGCAAGAAATATTAATGCGATTTTTATGCTTTTCCACAGAACATTTAAATTTAATATAATATAAATGAGTATGAAAAGCGCAGTAAGAATACAAATTGTGTCTAATGCGGGCAGCAATAATGATATTATAAAAAGGATGGCAAGGTAGATTATTCCGATAATTATCCAGCCGCTCATGCCTTCGCGGTAAAGCATAATCATGAATGAAGAAAATACCAGCGCCGAGCCTGTATCTTTCTGCATTAATATTAATGCTATGGGAACTGTGAAAATGATTAACAGTTTAAGTGTGTTTGTAAACGAACTTATTTTAAATCCGTGTTCGCTTATTACATAAGAAACCATCAAAGATACTGCTATTTTCATAAATTCGGCAGGCTGAATGCGTATTGAGCCTATTGCCAGCCACGATTTGGATCCGTTGACTTCAAGCCCTGCAACAAGGACAAAAATCAATAAAAACAGTGTAAACAGATACAGCGGAAGCGACAGCACGGTAAATATCTTTATATCCAGACAAAGTATGAAAAGGGCAAGAAAAAATGCTGTTCCAATCCATACGATTTGCATGCCGTAGCGTTGCGACATGTCGAAAATGCCTTTGTGTTCCGTATTGTAAAGCGATGAATAAATGCAGATCCATCCTGTGCATACCAGAATTATGTAAACGGTAATGGTTTTCCAGTCGAGCGCCTGCAATATGTTTTTTGGTCTGTTCATTTATTTTTGTCCTTATTGAGCAAATTTGCGTTAACAATTCGTTCTTCTTCGTACGGGCGCGTTATTTTACCTGTAAGATATTTTTCGACAATAAGGCTTGCGATTGGCGTAGCCCATGCAGCGCCGGATCCTGCATTTTCGACATAAACGACAACGGCAATTTTGGGATTTTTGCGAGGCGCAAAACAGGCAAATGCAGAATGGTCATCGCCAAGAGGATTCTGGGCGGTTCCTGTTTTTCCGCAAATATCAAGATCTTTAACATAAGCGCGTCCGGCGGTATTGCCTATTCCAAATCCGTTTACAGCCAGATACATTCCTTCTATTACCTTTTCATAATTTGCGGTATCAACCATTGTATACTGTTTTTGTTTAAATTTGGCATCAATTCCCCTGCCTTCAATATCTTTCACAATGTGCGGTATGTAATAATATCCGCGATTGGCTACTGTTGCCATAAAATTTGCAATTTGCAAAGGAGTACAGCCTGTTTCGCCCTGACCTATTGCAAGTGATATTATTGATAATGATTTCCACCGGTTTTTTCCGTGCAGGTTGTCATAGGTTTTGGCAGTCGGTATTTTTCCGTTCTTTTCTCCGTACAAATCACTGTCAAGTTTTCGTCCGAACCCGAACGACGAGCAGTACTGTGTCCATTTGTCGAATGATTCATAAATGGATTCGTATTTGGGATTATCGATTATATTGCGAAAAGTATGACAATAATATGCATTGCACGACATCAGTATTGATTGTGTCATATTTATCGGCGAAAGATGAGAATGACAGCCAACGCCTCTGCCTACATGGTAACCCATAGAACATGAATAATAAGTATCGGGAGTAATAACGTTTTCCTGTAAGCCGATAAGCGCATTTGCAACTTTGAAAACCGACCCCGGCGGATATGGCGACATTATTGCACGGTTGAAAAGAGGTTTGTGTTTATCATCTAATAATTTTCTGTAATTATTTACTCGGTTTTCTTCGTCGAGCAAACTCGGATCGAAGCACGGGCTTGATATCAGCGCAAGAATTTCGCCTGTTGACGGCTCAATGGCGACAATGCTGCCCGACTTGTTTTTCATTAATTTTTCACCGTAATTTTGCAATGCTGAATCTATCGTACAAATCAAATCCAAACCTGTAACTGCCATCGAATCTTCTGCGCCGTTTTTATAATGATACTGTATTCTGTTGAGAACATCTCTGGTATAAATTACTACGCCTTTGTGTCCGCGCAATTCATTTTCGTATCGCGCTTCAATTCCGTTTTTACCTGTGAAATCGCCCTGCTGATAATAACTGTCGTTAGTTATATCGTTTTTATCGACTTCCGTTATGTATCCGAGAACATTGGCTGCCGCTTTTGTTGTATATTTTCGGGCTGTATAGGCTCGAGTATAAAATCCGGGAAATTTATATGATTTTTCCTGAAATTTTGTATATGCATCTATGCTTATATGCTTTACGACAGGTACTTGTTGATAACTTGCTATTCCCTTTTTTTTATGTTTTTTTGATAATTCAATTAGCGATTGTTTTATAAATTCTTCGGTTACGTTCAAAATTTTACAAAGTTCCAAAGTATCAAAACTGTTTATTTCGCGTGGAATTACGGTTATGTCGTACATGGTTTGGTTTGACACCAAAACGTTTTTGTTTCTGTCGTAGATTAAACCTCGCGCAGGATATTGAGTTTGATAATATAAGGCATTGCGTTTTGCTATCTGTTTGTATTCATCGTTTATGATTTGTATGTAAAACAGTCTGGCGATAATAATTAGAACTATCACGCAAGCGACAAACAAAACAATCTTATTTTTATTCATTATCAGGAACTGTTTAAATTTAATTCAAATATCAAAAACTAATTGTCAATCAAGCCATCGGTTGAAATTTATTTTGAAACTTTGTGATTATTATATAAAGTTCAATTATGATTATGTAAATTAATTTCAAGCATCGATAATTATTTGTTTACACCTGATTTTACCTGTACTTTTTTTCGAAAACTCAATATAATATTATAAATTACAAAACAAACTATCCAACTAACCCAACTAACCCGACTGAAAAACAGTACAAATATAAACGAAATTTTCGGATTACGCACAGACTGATAAAAAAT
>JAIRKV010000116.1 GCA_031259935.1 Prevotellaceae bacterium
AAGTATAAATGCAAAGTATCGACTAAAAATATCGTGCTTTACGTACATACAGGCAAAACGTCAGCAAACCAGGAACAGGATTTTTCTTCTTTGTGTTCGTCATTGCGAGGAGCACAGCGACGAAGCAATCCAGAAAGGAAACAGTAGACAGGTCTGGATTGGTTGGCTGCGCCGAACCCTGCGGGTTTCACTGCTTCGCAGTTCGCAATAATATGAAAGATGTTATTTTTGTACATTCAACATAAGACCGAATCGAAAAACCTTACCGAACAGAATCGGCGCAGACCTCAATAAACGCGGAAAACCCTTTTTCAATTACACGCAGAGACGCGCTGATTGCGTTAATTGTTAAAGGGCTTTCGTTAATATCCGAACCGATAATCTTATAATGATTCCATCCGGCTTTATACGTTATGATTATTGTTTACTGTTTCAAGCCTTCGCGTTTTAACAGCGGATATACATTTGGCGAATGTCCGCGGAAATCGACATAAAGTTTCATTAAATCGTCGGTATAGCCGCGTTCCAAAATGTTTTTGCGGAATGATGTTGCTGTTGCTTTATCAAAATATCCTTTTTCTGCAAAGGCTTCAAAAGCATCTGCATCAAGCACTGCCGACCAGCGATAACTGTAATATCCTGCCGTATATCCGCCCGAAAAAATATGTTTGAAATATGTGCTGCGATAGCGTGGAACTATTTGTGGTATCAGTCCTGTTTTCTGCATTTCATCTTTTTCAAATTTATTAATATCCGTAATTAATTCCGCAGTCGAGCGCGTGTGATAAGCCATATCAAGCAGCGATGCGGCAAGAAGTTCAACATTGTTGAATCCCTGATTAAACTTCCTGCTTTCAGTGATTTTATTTATCAATTCATTCGGAATTATTTCGCCTGTTTCATAATGGCGGGCGTACATATTCAGCACTTCGGGCAGCAAAGCCCAATTTTCCATTATTTGGGATGGCAATTCAACAAAATCGGTTGGCGTATTTGTTCCTGCAAGGCTCGGATATGTGCAATCCGACAGTAATCCGTTGAGTGCATGTCCGAATTCGTGGAAAACAGTAGAAACTTCGTCAAGATTAAGCAAAGTGGGTTTATCGGCAGTGGGACGCGCAAAATTATAAACAAGCGAAACTATCGGACGAACGTCAACAATTCTGTTTTCGGATGTTTTTTCATCTTTTACGCAAGTACGGTGCTGCGTGCGAAATTCCGTCATCCATGCTCCAACTCCCTTTGTAGGACGAACATAAAAATCCAAATACAAAATGCCTGCTAATTTTCCATCTGCTTCCTGTACTTCGTATGCAACAACGTCATCACTGTAAACGGGAATATCATTTTGTTTTACAAATTGCAGTCCGTAAAGTTTCAGCGCAACATCAAAAACGCCCTGTAAAACATTGTCGAGGCTGAAATACGGCAACAGCATTTCTTCGTTCAGATCGTATTTTGCAATGCGAATTTTTTCGGCATAATAACTCCAGTCCCATGGTTCGAGATTAAATTTTTCGCCACTTTCGGTTATCATTTTTTGAATATCGGCGGCTTCCTGTTTTGCAAGTTGCAATGCGGGTTCCCATATCTGCAATAATAATTGAGTTGCGGCTTCGGGAGTTTTTGCCATTTTATTTTCAAGCGCATATTCGGCATAATTTTTATATCCGAAAATTTGAGCTTTTTTCGTTCTCAAAACAACCTGTTCGGCTATGTTTTTTTTGGTATCATCGGCGTTGTTGTTGTCGCAGCGCATGATGTAGCCTTTAAATATTTTTTCGCGCAAATCGCGATTTTTTGCCGTTTGCAAAAATGGAAATATGCAGGCGCGGTCGAGAGTGAAAACGTATTTGCCTTCGAGTCCGCGGGCTTTTGCCGTTTCGGCTGCAACGTCAATAATCGATTGCGGCACGCCTTCGCAGTCTTCGATATTGTCCACTTCAAGCTGAAATGCGTTGGTTTCGTTTCGCACTTTCGTTTCAAATTCAAGTTCGAGCAGCGACAGACGTTCGTTTATCAGACGTATTTCGGCTTTTTGTTCTTCGGTAAGATTTGCACCGTTACGCACAAAGTTTTTGTATGTTTTTTCGAGCAGCATCAACTGTTCACGGTTCAAATCAAGTTCATCTTTCCTGTCGTAAACCTGTTTTATTTTATTAAACAAATCGGCGTTAAGGCTGATATTGTTGTGATGTTGCGACACTTTTTTTACAATATCTTCCGAAATTGCATCAAGCGAATCGGTAGCATCGCACGACCTTAAATTTTCGAAAGTAAGATAAACTCTGTCGAAAAGTTCGCTGCTAAATTCAAACGCCACGACTGTATTTTCAAAATCGGGTACGGCGGTGCTGTTGATTATTGAATCAATAACGACATTTTGCTGTTTTATTCCTTCATCAAGCGCAGGAATAAAATGAGCAGGTTTAATTTCATTAAACGGAGGCACGCCAAACGGTGTATCGTATTGGCATAAAAACGGATTTTCGCATGTTTTTTTATCGCTGCACGAAACCAGCGACAATCCTAATGACAGCATAAATATAATTTTTTTCATTTGACAAATATTTTTTAGTTATTTTTACTGCAAAATTATAAATTTTATTAATATTTAATCAATAAACCGATTAAATTAACTGAAAATTTTA
>JAIRKV010000014.1 GCA_031259935.1 Prevotellaceae bacterium
ACATGTGGTTGTTTTCCGGAATGTTCCTGTTCGGCTGTAAAAGCAGGCAGGAACATTCTTTTTATGAACCATCACAAAACACAGTAATATCAACATCCGATTATGATACGTTAAGCAGCGAAGAAATAAATTTGCTGCAAAACGGAGATATTATCATGCGTCAGGGCAGAGGCATAATAAGTTTGGCAATTTCGGCGCAGCTCAACGAAAAATACAGACTGTCGCATTGCGGAATATTGAATATTGTCGGCGACACTATAAACGTTATCCATACATTATCGCTGTCGGTAAGCAGCACAAACGGAATGCAACAGGCAACATTATACGAATTTATCGGCGATACATACAAAAATTCCATTATCGTTGTGCGATTGAAAAACAGCGACAGCAACAAAATTGCCAATAAAGCAAAATACTATCTTTCCAAAAAAATTCCCTTTGACGACCATTTCGATTTTGCCGATACCACAAAATTCTTTTGTAACGAACTGATAACGCATATTATTGCAGTCGAAAGCAATGTAAATCTTATTGATACAACCGCCGACGAAATGCATAACCTGCAATTTGGGCGATTTACCGATACGGCAAAATTTGACATCATAATCAATCACCAAAATATTGATAATTAGTCGCTCCTTAAAAATAAAAAAATCAGCAATAATACGACATTATTTCTATTGGTTTTGTTTTGACATAAAAGCCAAGTAGCACGTCATTGCGAGAAGCGAAGCGACGAAGCAATCCAGATTTGTGTACTGTTTTCTTTCTGGATTGCTTCACTGCTTCGCAGTTCGCAATGACGAAAACAAAGAAGAAAAACCCTGTTCCTGTTTTGCCGACTTTTAGCCTGTATGTACGTAAAACACAGTATTTTTATTCGATAATTTACATTTATAATTTGTTTATAATAAATGATTTCACTACTTATTAAGGAGCGACTAAATAATAGATTACCTGTCAGTCTGATTTATTTCTGCAAAATACGGTTATTGTTTTCATTTTTTTCAACAGTTAAATTCCACTGACAAAACGTCAGCAAGTTGCGTCATAAATATCCGATATTTACAAATATTTATGCCAAGATTACTGAATATTTTTATGTTTTCGGTATGGCACAACTATTGTATTTAACAAAATCAAAAATAGAAAATAAATAAAAAAGGAGATAAAAATAAAATGGGAAAAATTATTGGAATTGATTTAGGAACAACAAACTCGTGCGTTGCAGTTATGGAAGGTAACGAACCTGTTGTTATAATTAACAGCGAAGGGAAGCGAACAACGCCTTCGGTTGTTGCTTTTGCTGAAAATGGAGAACGCAAAATCGGCGATCCTGCAAAACGTCAGGCTATCACAAATCCGAAAAAAACGGTTTTCTCTATAAAACGTTTCATGGGCGAAACCTTTGATAAAGTAAAAACCGAAATCGACCGAGTATCGTATGACGTTGTACGCGGCGATAATAACACTCCGCGCGTCAAAATTGACGAACGACTGTATTCGCCGCAGGAAATTTCGGCAATAATACTGCAAAAAATGAAAAAAACAGCCGAAGATTTTCTTGGTCAGGAAGTTACCGAAGCCGTAATCACCGTTCCTGCTTATTTTAGCGACTCGCAACGTCAGGCAACAAAAGAAGCCGGCGAAATTGCAGGTCTTAAAGTAGAGCGTATCATCAACGAACCTACTGCCGCAGCGCTTGCTTACGGTATGGACAAAAAAAACAAAGACATGAAAATTGCCGTTTACGACTTGGGAGGCGGCACGTTTGACATATCAATACTCGAACTCGGAGATGGAGTTTTTGAAGTAAAATCAACGAACGGCGATACTCACCTCGGAGGAGATGACTTCGACCATGTAATTATTGACTGGCTGGTTCAGGAATTTAAAACCGATAACAGCGGAATAGACCTGAGCAAAGACCCAATGGCTTTGCAACGCCTGAAAGAAGCAGCCGAAAAAGCCAAAATAGAACTTTCGAGCCAAACATCAACAGAAATAAACTTACCTTATATCATGCCTGTTGACGGAATACCGAAACATTTGGTAAAAACGCTTACCCGTGCAAAATTTGAACAGTTATCATACGATTTGATACAGCGTTCGATAGAACCTTGTCGCAAAGCCGTAAAAGATGCAGGAATCAGCGTAGCAGATATTGATGAAGTGATACTCGTAGGCGGTTCTACACGTATTCCCGCCATTCAGAAAGTTGTTGAAGATTTCTTCAAAAAAACGCCATCAAAAGGAGTAAACCCCGACGAAGTTGTAGCAATTGGAGCAGCAATTCAGGGAGGAGTGCTTACGGGCGAAGTAAAAGATGTGCTTTTACTTGACGTAACGCCACTTTCACTGGGAATTGAAACTCTCGGCGGAGTTATGACAAAACTCATAGATGCAAACACAACCATTCCTACAAAAAGATCGCAGGTGTTTTCAACAGCGCAAGACAATCAGCCATCGGTTGAAATACACGTGTTGCAAGGCGAACGCCCAATGGCAAGCGGTAACAAAACAATAGGACGTTTCCACTTGGATGGAATACCGCCCGCACAGCGAGGCATGCCGCAAATTGAAGTTACATTTGATATAGATGCAAACGGAATTTTGAACGTTTCGGCAAAAGACAAAGGAACAGGAAAAGAACAAAAAATACGCATCGAAGCATCTTCGGGCTTGAGCGAAGATGAAATAAAACGCATGCGCGAAGAAGCAAAAGCCAACGAAGATGCCGATAAACGCGAACGCGAACGCATTGATAAAATCAACAATGCCGACAGCACGATTTTCCAGACAGAAAAACAGTTGAAAGAATATGGTGATAAAATTCCGGCTGACAAAAAATCAACAATCGAAGCCGCATTAACAAAACTCAAAACTGCTCACAATGCGCAGGATGTTGAAACAATAGATGCAGCCCAAACAGAATTAAACAATGCCTGGCAAGCCGCTTCCGAAGAAATGTATCGCGCACAGCAAACGACAGACAACAGCGAAAATGCAAATTCAACCGCTGACACATCACAAAATGACAGCGGCAATCAACAAAACGCCACAGCCGAAGATGTGGATTTTGAAGAAGTGAAGTAAAAAACGGTGTTATTGTAAGTTTGAACCGCAGGTTTTAGAAAACAAAATGCAGTAAAGTAAAATTTGCTGCATTTTTTTTGTGTTAATTAAAATAAATCAGTATCTTTGACAAAGATTGAGATAAATTTTAAATGGGAAAAATTTCAAGACATAGAAACATTGAATTAGTATGAAATTTGTAGAACGGATAAAACAGTTACAAGAGGAGCGCCAACTGCCACAGCGGAAACTCGCTATTACTGCGGTGGCAGCAGACAGCAACGCAATTGCAGAGGCGGTGAAAAAACTGAAAAATATTTTATCTTAAATTTTGACAATATGGAAGAAAATAAAATCATAATTTACAACACCGACGACGGCAAAAACTCGGTAAATCTGTATGCCAAAGACGGAACAGTTTGGCTCAATCAGCAACTAATGGCTGAACTTTTTGACACCTCAAAGCAAAATATCAGTTTACATATAATAAATGTCTTTGAAGACAATGAATTAGATGCTAATTCAGTTGTCAAGGATTACTTGACAACTGCCGCCGACGGCAAACAATACAGTGTGACTTTTTACAGCTTGGATATGATTCTTGCAGTCGGTTTCCGTTTTTATTTTTTACCGCAAAGAACGCAAAGTATCCGCAAAGCGCGTAGCGTTCTTTGCGCTTTCATTTTTGCGCCCTTTGCGGTTAATTTCCTGTTGAAAACGGTTAAGTTGGAATATTATGGAAATAAATTATTAACATTCAATAAAACAGTATAATGAGTAACACAAAAATTTCAATCCGTTTTTTTGACAACCGTGAAGTTCGTGCCATTTGGGACGAAGAAAACAACAAATGGTGGTTTAACGTTGTAGATGTTGTTGCCGTACTCAATGAGCAGGACGATTACACAAAAGCAAACAATTATTGGCGTTGGTTAAAGCGAAAACTTATCAAAGAGCAAAATCAACTTGTGAGTGCCGCTCACGGTTTCAAATTCGTGGCGTCTGACGGCAAAAAACGTCTAACTGACACACTTGACAGCGAAGGCGTTATCGTTCTTGCTAAAAATTTCCCCAACAACAGGGCAATGAAATTCCTTGACTGGTTTTTGTATAGCGACAACACCATTGACGGACAAAGCAAGAAAAAGGCATA
>JAIRKV010000224.1 GCA_031259935.1 Prevotellaceae bacterium
TTGATAGCCGTAGCAAACAAATTGCTCAAACAGGCATTCAGTATCATTATGAACAAAAGCGTATATGTTGATAACTTTTTTCATCAAAAATTTGCATATTAACACAGTTCTTTGCGAGGGCGTTAGCCCGAAGCAACCGAAGCGCAGCGGAGCTCAACGAAGTTAATCCAGAAATAATAAAAACCAATAACAATAAGGTAATAAGGTTGGCGGGTGTGTGTTATGTTTTGCTACTAAGGTTGTTTTGTTTTTGAAATAAGGTAGAAATAAGGTTTTTTATTTGTCTTTCTTTTTTCATTATTAATCATTTTAATCACGCAAATCAAAGTTCAGACGGTTTTTTCTGGATTAACTCCGTTGAGCTTCGCTTCGCTCGCAATGACGGCTTGTTTTTTAATTTTTTAAATGTTTAAATCTTTAAATCGCTGCGCTCCTCGCAATGACGTGCTTGTTTTTCGTATTATTGCTGATTTTTTTATTTGTAAGGAGAGACAAAATAACCGTCAGCAGAAGATTTCCAGACCTCTGTAAGACTTTCCCAGACCTCTGTAAGAGATTTCCAGACCTCTGTGAGACTTTCCCAGACCTCTGTAAGAGATTTCCAGACCTCTGTGAGAGATTCCCAGACCTCTGTAAGACTTTTCCAGACCTCTGCGAGAGATTTCCAGACCTCTGTGAAAGATTTCCAGACCTCTGTAAGACTTTCCCAGACCTCTGTGGAATGAAATTTCATAAACTGTCAACAGTAAAATTCATCTCTGTCGGTTTGTTCTTACGCAAATTAACAGAAAAAACGGCAGCAGACTGCGTTAAAACAAATTGCTAACCTGATATTACACCCGATCCGACAAGTTCGTCGCCATCATACCATGCGGCAAACTGTCCGGAAGTTATGCCACGCTGCGGTTCGGCGAAAAGTATGTACAAGCCTTCATTTTTCCGTATAAGTTTTGCTTTCTGCAAAGGCTGGCGATAACGAATACGAACGAGATAATCGCATTCTTCGCCCGTGCGCATCGGCAAATCATTCCGTACGTAGTGGATTTCGTTTTCACGAATAAACAGCGCTTTGCGAAACAGTCCCGGATGATTGAAGCCTTCGCCCGTATAAAGCGTATTTGTTACAACATCAATTCCTACAACAAAAAGCGGCTCAATGCGACCGCCGATATTTATGCCTTTGCGCTGCCCGATGGTAAAAAAATGAGCGCCGCTGTGCGTTCCTATCTTTTTCCCCGAATTTGGTCGATAAACATAAGGCTGTGCAAGCTGTTCAACAGTTTTATTGCTAATGTTTTGATTGGATTTTTCGTAATAGTCGGGCAAAATTTCAACGATATTTCCCTGTTTTGCCGCCAGTTGCTGCTGCAAAAAAACAGGTAAATCAACTTTGCCGACAAAACAGATTCCCTGTGAATCTCTGCGTTCGGCTGTCGGTAAATTCTGCTCGGCTGCAATTCGGCGCACTTCGGGCTTTGTAATATCGCCAATCGGGAACAGCGCTTTTGCAAGTTTCTGCTGCGAAAGCTGACAGAGAAAATAACTCTGGTCTTTATTTTTATCTGCTCCGGCAAGCAGCGAATATATAGTTTTGCCGTCAATAATTTTTTCGGATTTACGGCAGTAATGACCTGTTGCAACAAAATCGGCGCCTGCGTTTACGGCTTCTTTCAGAAAAACATCAAATTTTATTTCGCGATTGCAAAGCACGTCGGGATTTGGCGTGCGTCCCTTTTCGTATTCCGAAAACATATAATCGACTACGCGTTTTTTATACGCTTCGCTTAAATCTACCGAATGAAAAGGAATATCAAGTTTTCGGGCAACAAGGCGGGCAATATCCAAATCGTCTTTCCACGGGCAGTCGCCGTGCAGCGTACCCGTTGTGTCATGCCAGTTTTGCATGAACAGTGCAATTACATCGTGTCCCTGTTTTTTTAAGATATAAGCGGCAACACTTGAATCCACGCCTCCCGAAAGTCCTACAGCAATTCGCATGAGATATACAATTTTAACAGATATATTTTTAAAAAATAAACGTTTGGAAAAATATTTTCAACCACAAAATAAAAAAGGGTAAGCTATTTATATCGCACCGCTACAACCGCCTGCCCTTGCTGCCTTCCGATCCTGGGGGATTCGGCGGGAGCTGGTCGTATAAGACTTACCCGGGCGCAAAAGTAATAAAAAAATCCGTATTACAATTCTATTTTGTATATTTGTAAAAAATTTATCGGAATAAAACAAAAAATAATCCTGATTTTCAAATAATAAAAAAATAAAAAATATGGAAACGATAGAATCTGATATTGAAAAACAAAAAAATCCGGAACCTTACAGAATGGCATCAACATTCGGGTTGATAATGGGTTTGGCAACGTCTGCCGTTCATTTTGTTTTTTATCTGCTCGAAGGCAAGGTCTACAGTCCTCTCGCAGTAATGGCATTAAACCTGATTGCTGTTATACTGGTAATACGCTGGGCAACGCTAAATTACAGAAATGCTCTGGGCGGATACATTTCATACTGGAAAACATTCGTATTCGGCGTAAAAATATTTGTGTTTGCAGGAATCATTGGCGCCGTTTATTCATTCATATTCAGCAATATCGATCCTGATTATGCTTACCGACAACTTGAACTGGTAAAGCAGCAATTTCTGGATGCGGGATTGACCGATATGGCAATCGATAAACTGATTTTGTCGTTGAAGGAAGGAATTGACTTTGAAATGCAGCATCCTTTTCAGTCGGCTTTATCGGCAATATTTTTGAATACTGTTTTGGGTGCGCTGTTCTGCTCTGTTTCATCTGCAATTTTAAGAAAAGACAAACCGGTAATAAACGAATCATAATCTTTTAAAACAATATTTATATGGATATTTCAATTGTAATACCACTCTACAACGAAGAAGAATCATTACCCGAACTTGTTGAATGGATAGAACGTGTGATGAATGAAAATAAATTTTCGTTTGAAATTATTTTAGTTGATGACGGCAGCATCGACAATTCATGGAATGTTATAGAAACGCTGCACGAGAACAGAGAATACATACGTGGAATAAATTTTCGTAGAAATTATGGAAAATCGGCGGCTTTGTACTGTGGTTTCACTGCTGCAAAAGGCGATGTTGTAATAACAATGGATGCCGATTTGCAAGACAGCCCCGATGAAATTCCCGAACTTTACAAAATGATTAAAACTGATGGTTATGATCTTGTTTCGGGTTGGAAAAAGAAACGTTACGACTCGAAACTGTCGAAAAATATTCCATCTAAATTTTTTAATGGAATAACTCGATTAATATCAGGAATCAAACTGCACGACTTTAACTGCGGATTGAAAGCTTACAAGTCGAAAGTGATAAAAAGCATAGAAGTTTACGGAGAAATGCATCGTTACATTCCTGTGCTTGCAAAACAGGCGGGTTTTAAAAAAATAGGCGAAAAAATTGTGCAGCACCGCCCGCGCAAATACGGAACTACAAAATTCGGCATGTCGCGATTCATAAACGGTTTCCTTGACTTGACAACAATAGCGTTTATAACAAAATTCGG
>JAIRKV010000229.1 GCA_031259935.1 Prevotellaceae bacterium
TTATCAGGCATGTGAAAACGCAAGTAATTAAAACACAATGGATACGTATAAAAAACAAAAGGCTGCCTGATTTAGACAGCCTCGTAAATTTGTTCTGATTTCAAACAAATTATTTAACAGGTGCAAACAAGATTTCTGTCGCCGTAACTGTTGTCTATTTTGCTCACGCAGGGAAAAATTTTATTTTCTTTTATCCATGCTGCGGGGAATGCAGCCTGCTCGCGCGAATATTTGTGCGTCCATTCATCGGCACAAAGTTCGACTGCCGTATGCGGAGCCATTTTCAAAACATTGTCGTGCGCATCTGCCTTGCCGCTTTTAATATCTTCACATTCCTGTTTTATTTTTATCAGGGCTTCAACAAATCTGTCCAATTCCGACAAAGATTCGCTTTCGGTTGGTTCTACCATCAACGTTTCGTGAACGGGAAACGAAAGCGTTGGCGCATGAAAGCCGTAATCCATCAGTCTGCGGGCGATGTCGCTTGCATCTATTCCGTATTCGTGTTTGAAATGTCGCAAGTCGATAATACATTCGTGTGCAACTCGTCCGTTTTCGCCTGTGTAAAGAGTTGCAAAATGAGGTTTGAGCGCCGCCGAAACATAATTTGCATTTAATATTGCCATTTCGGTAGCCTGTCGTAATCCTTCGGCGCCCAGCATTTTGATGTATGCATACGAAATCGGCAAAAGCATTGCGCTTCCGTAGGGTGCAGCTGAAACCGGAACGCCAAATTTACCGCCTGTTTTAATCAGCGAATGTGAAGGAAGAAAATCGACTAAATGTTCGGCAACGCTTATCGTACCAACTCCCGGTCCGCCGCCTCCGTGCGGCATTGCAAATGTTTTATGCAAATTCAAATGACATACATCTGCGCCTGTGATTCCCGGATTTGTAATTCCGCATTGGGCATTCATATTTGCTCCGTCCATATAAACCTGTCCGCCGCAGGAATGTACAATATCAATGATTTCCTGTATTCGACTTTCAAAAACTCCATGAGTTGATGGATATGTAATCATTATACACGAAAGATTTTCTCTGTTTTCTTCGGTTTTTTTTCTTAAATCATCAACATTTATGTTTCCTTTTTCATCGCAATCTACGACTATTGTTTTCATTCCTGCCATTGCAGCGCTTGCCGGATTTGTTCCGTGTGCCGACGACGGAATGAGAGCAACATTACGATGCGCTTCTCCGCAATGTTTTTGATAATTGCGAATTGTTATCAGCCCGGCATATTCGCCTGCTGCGCCCGAATTTGGCTGCAAGGATGTTGCTGCAAAACCTGTGATTGCCGACAAGTCTTTTTCGAGTTCTGCAATAAGTTCGGCATAACCTTGCGCCTGTTCGGCTGGAACAAAAGGATGAACAGATGCAAATCCCGGAAAACTAAGAGGCAGCATTTCAACAGCAGCATTAAGTTTCATTGTACACGATCCAAGCGAAATCATGCTGTGAGTGAGCGATATATCACGCCGTTCGAGTTTTTTTATGTAGCGCATCATTTCGGTTTCCGAATGATATTTGCTGAAAATATCCTGCTGTAATATTTCGCTTTGGCGAACAAATTTATTATCTATTTCGGCATTTCGACAATCGCAGTCGTTTGCTGTTGATTTGCCGTTATCGAATATTTTAAGCAGTGTACGAAT
Source organism: Prevotellaceae bacterium (assembly GCA_031259935.1). Taxonomy (GTDB): domain Bacteria; phylum Bacteroidota; class Bacteroidia; order Bacteroidales; family UBA932; genus JAIRKV01. The sequence goes on from JAIRKV010000229.1 coordinate 1,656, forward strand.
TTCGTCGCAGGTTGTAAGTTCGTCAAAACTTATGCGAATTGTGTTTTTGTCGGTATAGCACAGATTGATTTTGTTTTCGAGTGCAGCCTTTTTTATTTTTTCAACGTCGGTATTAATAATTTCTATTGTATCGAAAAAATGTTTACCTGCAAGCAAATATCCGGCAGATTCAAGTTTTGCTGCAAAAGTCGCAGCGTAATTGTGTATTCGCAAAGCAATCTGTTTTATTCCCTGTTGACCGTGATAAACCGCATACATTCCTGCAATGATTGCCATAAGCGCCTGAGAAGTACAAATATTTGATGTTGCCTTTTCGCGTTTAATATGCTGTTCGCGCGTTTGCAAACTCATTCTTAAAGCCTTATTGCCGTGTCGGTCGATAGAAATTCCTATGATTCGTCCCGGCATGTTTCTTTTATATTCGTCGCGAGTTGCCATATAAGCCGCCGAAGGTCCTCCGTAACCAACAGGAACTCCGAAACGCTGCGTGCTGCCAACGGCAATATCGGCGCCAAATTCGCCCGGCGCTTTCAAAAGAGCAAGACTTAATATGTCGGCGCAAACGCACACAAGAATTTCCTTGCTGTGAGCAGCAGAACAAAGTTTACTGTAATCGCGCAGTTCTCCGTTTGCCGCAGGATATTGAACAATCACTCCGAATGTTTTATCGCTGAATGTCAAATCTTCGTATTTGCCGACTTCAACTTCGATGCCGAGAGGCAAAGCACGCGTTTTGATTACATCCAAAGTTTGAGGGAAAATGTTTTCATCAGCAAACAATATGTTTTTACCTTCTTTTACCGCCGTGCGCGAACGCTGATTGAACATCATGATCATTGCTTCGGCGGCAGCCGTGGCTTCGTCGAGCAGCGAACAGTTTGCTACAGGCAAAGCGGTAAGACTGCAAATTACCGTTTGAAAATTTATCAAGGCTTCCAGTCTTCCCTGCGAAATTTCAGCCTGATATGGCGTGTAGGATGTGTACCAGCCCGGATTTTCAAAAATGTTGCGTTGAATTACAGCAGGCATTGCCGTTCCGTAATATCCCATTCCGATAAGCGAGCGGTATGCTTTATTTTTTTTTGAAATCTCATAAAGTTTACTGTAAACCTGATATTCATTCAAAGGAGCATCAAGTTTAAGCGGTTCTTTCAGGCGAATAGATTCGGGAATGGTTTGGTTTATCAATTCCTGAACCGACGAAACGCCTGTTTTTTCGAGCATTCGGGTAATTTCGTCCGGACGGGGTCCATTGTGACGTGATATAAATTGTTCTGACATTTGTTGTAATTTTATAATAAATAATATAACATAAGTTTTATTAAGATATAAACACAATTTTCATGTGTTTAACTTTGCAAAGGTAACAGAAATTTTACAAAACAAGAATTTTCATTTTAAAATTAAAGAACCCGAATAATAAAAAGAATTAATTAATTGCTCCTTATGAATAGAAAAAGCGTAACGCCGAAGCAAATGACATTTAAATATTTAATAATTTAAATTTTTAAATGCAGGATTGCTTCGTCATTTCATTCCGCGCAATGCCTGTTTGCGTTGCCGTTAGAAAAAATAATCTGCGATTTGCTTTTTCAAATTTTAAATTCAATGATATTTTTTAAAACACAAATGTTAGTGTTTCAAAAAAATACAAAACCTGATAATAATATGTTGAAAACTAATCGACCGAATTTAAGTCGCCGG
>JAIRKV010000230.1 GCA_031259935.1 Prevotellaceae bacterium
TTATCAGGCAATATATTCCTAAAAAAGAAGCTTATAATGCTTTTTTCGATGATGAAATACTAAAATTTCAATATAAAATTAACCGCAGACCAAGAAAATTACTTAACTTTGACTCGCCGTGGAAGGTATTTTCCTCCGCAGTGAATAATCCTGTTGCATTTGATACTTGAATCTACCATAGAAATAATGTTGTATTATTGCTGATTTTTTTATTTTTAAGGAGCGACTACCTAATCCGAAATTTTCTTATATATTTGCACCGTTTTTCAGTTATGTTTGTTGAATACTTTGTTTTGTTCATCGCTTTGTAATTTATAAAGTTAATAAAGCAATTTTGCAAAATAAATTCCAGCATATAAACCGATTAACAGTTATTTAATTATAGTTTATTTGAATTTAAAGTTTATTAATCAGCAAAAATATCCGAATGAAAAATGTTGTAAAAGTACTTTTATTTATACTGAAAATAACAACAATTTTAATTGCCGTAACATTGCTAATGTCAATAGCGGCATGTTATGTAAATCCTTCAAAATACTGGATTTTTCAACTGTTCGGATTATTTTTCCCTATTATTTTTATACTTAACATATTAACCCTGATAATATTATTTGCAATAAAAAGCAAAACAGCATATTTTAATCTTGCAGTGTTTATAATATCCTTTTTTTTTGCAGGCAGATTTTTTCAATTTTCGGGAAACAAAACCGATGATGAAAATATTGTAAAAATAATAAGTTACAATGTTCATGAATTTAAAAATATCGACAATAATAAAGCAACGCATATCGAAATTGCTGATTTTTTACTTGCCGAAGACGCCGATATAGTTTGTTTGCAGGAATATACTTCACATAATAAGGAAGTGAACAAAAATAAAACATTGCAAAAATTATATCAAAAATATAAATATTCATCTGACGCCTTTGGCGGTCAAAAAATTTTCAGCAAATTTCCTTTTGAAAACAAACAAAAATTTAATTTTGACGGTACATGTCTCGTTTTTGCCGACATAAACATCAATGGAAAAACAGTACGAACATACTCGTGCCATCTGCAATCAACACGCTTCAATCCGGACGGAACGCAACAGCGATTAACATCCAAAAATGCAAATTATACAAACGAACTGAAACGCATAGTCGTGAATCTGCGCAACGCTTTTATCAAACGCTCCCGACAGGTTGAACTTATTACTCGCGAAATATCAAAATCAACATATCCTGTAATAGTTTGCGGCGATTTTAACGATACGCCAATGTCATATTCATATCAAAAAATGAAAGGAAAAATGAACGATACATTCATAGAAGCAGGCAGCGGAATATCAAATACATATAAAAAACTGTTTTCGTTTCTGCGAATTGACTACATTTTTACCGACAAAAATATTTCCGTCGAAGAACATACCGTTGAAAAAAAAGTAAAATATTCAGACCATTATCCCGTGATAGTAAAATTCAAAATAAATGATGAAAAATGAAATACGGAAAGCCGTTGAAATTCTAAAAAACGGTGGAATTATCCTGTTTCCTTCCGACACTCTTTGGGGAACAGGCTGTGATGCAACAAATGCCGAAGCAGTTGAAAAAATTTACAGACTGAAACGCCGCAGCGACAGCAAATCGATGCTTGTACTTGTAGATTCAGCCGACAGAATTGCCCGACATGTAAAACAAATTCCCGGCATCGCTGCCGATTTGATTGAATTGAGCGACACTCCGCTTACGATAATTTATCCACAAGCCATGAATCTTGCGCCAAACCTGATTGCCGAAGACGGAACAGCAGGAATTCGCATAGTAAATCATGAATTTTGCAAGCAGTTGATATTTGCACTGAATCGCCCAATAGTATCGACATCTGCCAATATATCGGGAGAAAAATATCCGCAGGAATTTAACCAAATATCACCGGAAATACTTAATAATGTTGATTTTACCGTAAATAAAATTTTTGAAGGAAATCCCACAAAAAAACCATCGGCTATAATAAAACTGGGATTGAAAAATGAAGTCGAAGTAATAAGAAAATAATTCAAACAACAAATAAACATGCACAAAATTCAAATACAAATCCGTTTCAGCGATATCGACAGGCTTGGACACGTAAACAATTCAATATATGCTCAATATATGGACGTGGCAAGATTGGATTATTTGAAAAAAACGTTCGGAAAATTTATAAAATGGAACGAAAAAACCATTGTTATCGTTCATACCGACAACGATTTCCTTATTCCCACACTGATTGACGACACAATATTTGTTACAACCGAAGTTGTAAAAATCGGTAACCGCAGCATAAGCATCAATCAGCAAATTGTTGATGACAGAGGAAACCTAAAAGTAAAATCTCACTGCATATTCTCAACTCTTGACGTAAGAAGCAATACATCGTTTCCTGTTCCCGCCGAATGGAAAAAATGTATTGAAGATTTTGAAGACAAAAAAATATAAACAGTAAAAAGTAGCAGGCGAATACGCCGTATCGGAATTACCGTCATGCCGAATGCAATGAATTTCACGGTAATTTAGACATTCCCACAAAACCTTTATTGTTGTTATTGTTATTGTTATTGTTATTCTTTCTTCTGTTTTGCTGGTTGTTGTTTTGGTTGTTTTTTTTCTTTTTGCCGTTTTTATTATTGCTGTTATTCTTTTTTTGCTGCTGATTCGTTTCGTTTTTCGTAACAATCTGTGTATTTACTTTTCCACTGCAAAGTTTTGTGTTAATATCAAGATTTATTGCGCCATCTGAAAGATCATACAAATCTTTAATTATCAGTTCATCTTTAACACTGTCTTTATTCCATGCAATATACGATTTTTTTATTTGATTTGCTATTTGCATTATCAACTGCTGCTTTTTTTCCGATTCTTCAAGTTTCAAAATACTGCTAATCATTTCCAGTATATATCGTCCGTAATAAGGCACATTCAGCGGATTGGACTTATACGGAAGTTTTTTGGGTTTTTCCTGTAAATCCGCTTTTTGAGGAATAGGATATGGAGAATCTATATCTATTTGAAAATCAGAAATAACTTGAATATGATCCCATAATTTATGTCTGAAATCATTAACATCTCTCAAATGAGGATTAAGATTTCCCATAACAGAAATTACAGCCTTGATTTGTTTGTTGCGGGCTTCTTTACTGGGAAGCGTTTTTACCCATTCAACCATTTTATGTATATTGCGTCCATATTCCGGTAATTGCAATTTTTTTCGTTGTGTGTTGTAGTCCATTCCTTTGATATATTTGCCGCAAAGGTACAAAATAATTTATAT
>JAIRKV010000251.1 GCA_031259935.1 Prevotellaceae bacterium
ATCTGTCAAAAAATTATTAAATTTACAGACATTAATAAATCTTTGATTTTAATTGCTTGATGTTCTTATTAAAATGTGTAAATTTGCACAAAATTTTGAACGGATGAAAATAAAAATTGTAAATAAATCGGCATTTGATCTTCCTCAATATGCAACATCACAGTCGGCAGGACTTGACTTGCGTGCAAATATCAGCGAGCCTGTTGTTCTAAAACCTTTGGAGCGAAAACTTGTTTCTACCGGTTTGTTTATTGAACTTCCCGCTGACTGCGAGGCTCAAATTCGTCCGCGCAGCGGTTTGGCTATTAAGCACGGAATATCTCTGGTGAATACTCCGGGAACGATAGATCCTGATTATCGCGGAGAAATAAGAGTGATACTTGTAAATTTATCGAACGAGGATTTTATTTTAAATCCCGGTGAACGTATAGCGCAAATGATAATTTGTAAATTTGAACGAATTGAATGGGAAAGCGTTACCGATTTGTCATTATCGGAACGAGGTGATGGTGGATTTGGCTCAACAGGCACAAAATGACTGTAAATTTAAATTAATAAAATAAATAAAAATTGATAAAAATATTACAAAATATAATCAAAAACCATAGATTGACAGTGGTGATTTATGTTAAAATGCTAATTATTGCCCTGATGTTTGTGTCTTGCTCATCGTTGCGCACTACTACGGCATCGCGAACGTGGAATATTCCTGTTGATGTTGAGCGCGAATATTATTTGATAGATGCCTCACGAAAATATTATCAGGGCGATGTATTGAGCGCTCACCGCTTTTTATTAAAATCGATTTCCATCGATCCTGACTGTGCTGCCTGTTATTATTTACTTTCTAACGTATTGCTGAAAGCTGGCAACGTAAAAGATGCATTGAATGCAAGCCGTACAGCGTTTTCTTTGGATTCTGCAAATTTTTGGTATGGTAAACATTTGGCTCAGGTGAGCGATATTGCAGGCGATATTGATTTATCATTGAAAACATATCAGTATCTTGCAAATTTGAACAATAGAGATGAAGATATTTTTTACAGTCTTGGCATGTTATATGTTCGTCAAAATCAATTTGATAAAGCATTAATGCTGTATGATTCGCTGCAAAAAGTTTCGGGTTTTAACGAAAAAATATTATTTGCAAAGCAACAGATTTATTACGCCACCAATAATAATTCTGCAGCATTGGTAGAAGCATTAAGATATTTTGAAAACAATACGGAAAATCCTCAGGCAAACCTTTTGCTTGCCGAAATTTTTGGACGCAGCGGAAATGATTCTGTTGCGTTTCAATATTTGCAACGTTCTCACGAACTTGATGAAACTTATGCAGCGCCTTTATTTGCTTTGGCTGAAATGTATCAAAAAAATCATGAATATGATAAATTTTTTGATATTATTCATAAAATAGCAATAAATAAATCTATTCCTCTTTCCGATAAAATTGAGTATTTTATTCCTGTTCTTCAATTTTGGCAGCAAATTCGGTTTCGCGATGCGATAGAAAAAATATTTAACCTGCTTGCTGAAAATTATTATGATGAATGGAATTTTAAACAGTTTTATGTCTCGTTCCTGATTCAGACCGAGCGGCAGGCGCAGGCAATGAATATTATTGAAAGCGAATTGCAGCAGAATAAACACAACAGTTATGCGTGGAGCATGAAAATTGCTTTGCTGTATTATAATGACGATTTGAAAAATATTTTATCTGTGATAGATACGGCGATTGCTTATTCGTACGAGAAGTATGATCTTTTGTTGCGAAAGGCTTCTGCATTATACGGAATGAAGCGTTATGCGGAAGCGATTACACTTCTTGAAGCAACATTGCGCACAGGTGCGAATATAAAAAATCGCAAAGATATATTAGCCTTTCTTGGCGATTTGTATCATACTGTCGGAAACAAACGTGCAGCATATAAAAATTATGAAAAAGTTTTAGCCATTGATACGGCGCATATTAGCGTGCTTAATAATTATGCGTACTATTTAAGCGAAGATAATAAAAATTTGAAACGCGCTCTTGAAATGTCAAAAAAAACGATTGATGCCGAACCCGAAAATGCAACTTTTCTTGATACTTATGCATGGATTCTGCATAAACTCGGACGCGATAACGAAGCCCAGCCGATTTTTCGTAAAGCAATGACGCTTGGAGGCAGAGAAAGCGCTGTTATTTTGGATCATTACGGAGATGTTCTTTTTGCTTTGAAAGAATATAATACGGCGATACTTTATTGGGAAGATTCTCTTTCAAAAAAAGATGCGGTAAATACGGATAAGATTCGCATGAAAATTGAAAAATGTAAAAAAATAAAAGATAAAATAAAAAAATGAAAAGATTTTTGAAAAATATTTTACCGCTTGTTTTTTTATTTACCTCCATCGCTTCGTTTGCACAGTCAACGGAAGCGAAATTAAAAAAAAGCAAGGAAACTGCCGAAAAGGAAATAGCAAAACTCAATAAACAAATTACTGAAAATACTAAGGCAAAACGCTCGAAAACAAGTTATGTAGCATTGCTTAACAGCCGTATCGCACAGCGAAAAAAACTGATTCGGGATACTGACATACAAATTTCCATTACAGAAAGCGAAATAGCGAAAAAAAATAAAAACATAGATGAAATACGGCAGCAGATTAATCGGCTTAAAGAGTCATATTCGGAGTTGGTTGTGAATATTTATACCAACCGTAAAAAGGCAACATGGCTGATGTATGTATTTGCAAGCGAAGATTTTAGTCAGGCATATCGACGCCTGAAATATTTACAGTCTTATGCGGATGTTGTGTTTGTTCAAGCAAAAAAAATTGAACAGACAAATCAGCAGTTGGCAAAAGAACTTGCTTTGCTGTCGGATAAAAAACAGGAACTCGACAATTATAAATCGGAACGGAAACAGGAAATAGAAAGTCTGGCGAATGATGAAGAAGATGCAAAAAAAGTTTTGAAAGGACTGAAAAATGAAGAAGCAAAATTGAAAAAACAGTTACAGCGCCGACAGAACGATTTGGCGGCTTTGAATAAAAAACTTGAAGAACTTGTGAAAAAAGAATTGGCAAAAGATAAATCTACAGGATTTTCAAAATCTCCCGAAAACGTGAAACTTTCTGCAAATTTTGCAGCAAATCGCGGGCGGTTGCCATGGCCCGTAAAACAGGGCAAAGTTGTGAGTTTTTTTGGAAGCCATTCGGTTAGCGACCATGTGCAGCTTGATAATAGAACAATAGATATATCTACGGCTGAAAGCGAAAATGTTTTGGCAGTCTTTGACGGCGTTGTAACAAATGTCTTTCCTGCAATAGGAATGAATCTTGGCGTACTGTTGAAACATGGCGAGTATTTTACTTTGTATTGTCGGCTTGGACGGGTTAACGTAAAAGCAGGCGATGTTGTAAAAACAGGAACTGTACTTGGAAAAGTTGCCACCCGAAACGATGATGATGGTTCACAGTTAAACTTTGGCTTGTGGAAACAGAGTAATCCGCTTAATCCTTTGCTTTGGCTGTTAAAAAATTAGACTTATAATATTCTGTTGATATAAAATGATAAGATTTTTTGCTGAAAATATTTCTTTCAAATTAACGAATCGCCGTCAAATAAAATATTGGATAACCAATGCTGTTGAAAATGAAAATAAAAATATTGGCGATATCAATTTTATTTTTTGTTCGGATGAATATCTTTTTGATATGAATAAAAAATATTTAAAACACAACTGCTTTACGGATGTTATAACTTTTGATTTCTGTGAAGACAATAAAATTTCAGGAGATATTTTTATAAGTATCGACTCTGTCCGTGCGAATGCGATTAAATATAAGCAAATGTTTGCAGAAGAATTATATAGAGTAATGATACATGGCATACTTCATCTCTGTTCGTATGCAGATTCAACAAAATCTGAAATTGCTCTAATGCGTTCAAAAGAAAATAATTACCTTAAAAAAATCACATTTTAGATGCTTTATACTTTCGATATAATTGTTGTTGGCGGAGGACATGCAGGATGCGAAGCCGCAGCAGCAGCAGCAAAAATGGGTTCGCGCGTACTTTTGATATCAATGGACATGACTAAATTTGCCGCAATGTCGTGCAATCCTGCTGTTGGCGGAGTTGCGAAAGGGCAAATTGTTCGCGAAATTGATGCGCTCGGCGGTTGTACGGGAATTGTTACTGACAAAACGACTGTGCAGTTTCGTATGCTCAACCGCTCAAAAGGTCCTGCAATGTGGAGTCCTCGCGCTCAGTGCGACCGTACTCTTTTTTCTGTTGAATGGCGAAAGATGCTGGAAGCAAATATTAATCTTTCTTTTTGGCAGGATTTTGTTGTCAGCCTTATTGTGAAAAAAGGAAAAGTCGAAGGATTGACAACGGCGCTTGGCGTTAAATTTTATGCAAAGATTATAATTCTTACCACAGGTACTTTTCTTAACGGCATCATTCATGTTGGACGCGCACAGATTGCCGGAGGAAGAATTGGCGAAATGCCTTCTGCCGGAATTACCGAGCAGCTTGTTCGGTTGGGATTTGAATCGGGACGAATGAAAACAGGTACGCCGCCTCGTTTTGATGGAAGAACTGTAAATTTTGAAAAGTTGACTGTTCAGTGCGGCGATGAACATCCTTCTAAATTTTCTTTTTTGCCTGAAATTGAATCTGTGAAAAAACAAAAACCATGTTATATTATTCACACCTCGCTCGAAGTTCATCGAATATTGGAATCAGGTTTTGACGAATCGCCATTGTTTACGGGAATTATCAAAGGCATTGGACCTCGTTATTGTCCGAGTATAGAAGATAAAATCAAAACTTTTTCTGGTAAAGATTCGCATCAACTGTTTTTGGAGCCCGAAGGTTTCGACACAAACGAATATTATTTAAGCGGTTTTTCATCATCTTTGCCTTTAAATATTCAATATGATGCATTGCGGAAAATTGAAGGATTTGAAAACATCAGAATTTTTCGTCCCGGATATGCAATCGAATATGATTATTTTCCGCCGGTTCAACTGTATCATACTTTGGAAACCAAATTGATTGAAAATTTATTTTTTGCAGGACAGATAAATGGAACCACAGGATACGAAGAAGCAGCGGCACAGGGATTGATGGCAGGCATAAACGCACATTTGAAATTGCATTATAACGAAAAATTTGTACTTTCTCGCAATCAGGCATATATTGGAGTATTAATTGATGACTTGGTTTCAAAAGGAGTTGACGAACCTTATCGAATGTTTACAAGCAGGTCGGAATACCGAATTTTATTACGGCAGGATAATGCGGATGGACGTCTTACCGAATTGTCTTATAAAATTGGGCTGGCATCGAAGCATCGATATGATATTGTCAAAGCAAAACAAAATGCAACGGAAAAACTTCTATCGCTTATTAATAACAGTTCTGTTTCTCCTGATGAAATAAATCCCTGTTTGGAATCTGTCGGTTCTGCTTTAATCGGTCAAAAGCGGAAACTTTCCGAGATTGTTTCGCGTCCCGAAGTTTCAATCGGCGATATTTTGAAGATACCGCATATTGCGGCAAAGGATGACGGCATTGACAACCTCACATCGGAAATTATTGAAGAGGCTGAGATTATCATAAAATATTCGGGCTATATTGAGCGCGAACAACTTCTTGTTGAAAAAATGAGCAGATTGGACAAAGTAAAAATTCCTGAAAATTTCGATTTTTCAAAGGCAAGTATTACTATCGAGGCTCAACAGAAATTGACGAAGATTATGCCTGAAACCATAGGACAGGCGTCTCGAATTCCGGGAGTTTCTCCGGCAGATATTTCTGTTTTGCTTGTTTTGTTGGGAAGATAAAAACCGTTCCACATGGAACATTTACAACGTTAAATTAAATTTATGTTCCACGTGGAACATTTGAACATATAAAATATCAATAATTATGAAAACAAATGAAAAAATAAAACAAATGATTTCGCTTTTGCCGCATTCGCCCGGTGTTTATCAATTTCTTAATGCCAGCAACAAGATAATTTATATTGGTAAGGCAAAAGATTTGAAAAACAGAGTGTCGTCGTATTTTTTGCTTCGTGTGAGCCATAATCTTAAATTAAGAAACATGATTATGAAAATCGCCGACATAAAGTATATTGTTCTGGAAACCGAATCGGATGCTTTGCTTTTGGAAAATGTTTTAATAAAAAAACATCAACCAAAGTACAATATTTTACTGAAAGATGATAAAACATATCCGTGGATTTGTGTGAAAAAGGAAAGATTTCCTCGTTTGCTTGTTGTTCGTATGGTACAAAAAGATGGAGGCTCTAAGTTTTTCGGTCCTTATGCGCATGTGTCATCAATCAGATTTTTGCTCGATTTGATTAAACGTTTATATACATTGCGAACATGTAAATTGCCCCTTGCCCAGTCGTCAATTGCTCTTGGAAAATATAAACCATGTCTTGAATATCATCTCGGCAATTGCAAGGCTCCGTGCATAGGCAAACAAACGGAATATGAATATAATTTGCAGATAGAACAGGTTTTGGCAATATTAAGAGGAGATACCCAGTATGTGTTGAGATATTTGCGTAAGGAAATGACTAAAGCCTCTGCCGAATATCGGTTTGAAGATGCTAAGTTGTTGAAAGAAAAATATAATCATCTGAAAGCATATCAATCTAAATCAGTAGTTGTTAGTTCAACAATTAAAGCGGCAGATGTTATAACAATTTTTATAGATGAAACAACAGCAACAGGTTTTGCTAATTTTTTGCATGTTGCGAATGGAGCAATCATTCAATCACAGTCATTTGAATTTAATCTTGGTGTTGAAGACACAAAAGAATCGTTGTTGGGTTATGTAATCGCAGAAATATTTAACGTATCCGGCGAGTTGTCTTTTGAAATAATAGTCCCATTTCGACCTGATCATGAAATTGCAAATCACATTTTTACCGTTCCAACCCGTGGCGACAAACGCACCTTGCTTGAACTCTCATTTCGGAACCTGAGAGCATATCAATTTGAACGATTGAAGCAAATAAAAACATTTGATTCTGACCGAGTTGCTGCCCGCATCCTTTTAAAATTACAAAATGAATTGAAATTAGACGTATTGCCTCGTCATATTGAATGTTTTGATAATTCCAATATACAGGGAACACATGCTGTTGCGTCATGTGTGGTTTTCAAAAATGGAAAGCCAAGCAAAAAAGATTACAGAAAATATAATATAAAAACAGTTGTTGGCATCGATGATTATGCTTCGATGCGTGAAGTTGCTTGGCGCAGATATTCGAGGCTTATTACTGAAAAAATAGATTTGCCCGATTTGATAATTACCGATGGCGGTCAAGGACAAATGGAAAGTGTGCGTGCAGCAATCGAAGATGACTTGGGTTTAAAAATACCTATAGCAGGGCTGGCAAAAGATAAATACCATAAAACCAACGAACTTTTATTTGGATTTCCTCCTGTGAGGGTAAGTATAAAACCAACTGAACCTCATTTTAGATTATTGGTTGCAATTCAAAATGAAGTACATCGTTTTGCTATTGAATTTCACCGAAATAAGCGAAGTAAAGCAATGATAAACACACAATTAACCGAAATACATGGAATAGGAGAGATAACTTCGCAAAAATTATTGACGAAATTCAAAACATTATCACGCATAAAAACAGCAACAATTAACGAATTGACTGAAGTAATTGGCGAAAAACTGGCAAAAAACGTATTCGATTATTTTGCGAATGTAGAATGAAAAAAACTTTAAATAGTCGCTCCTTACAAATAAAAAAATCAGCAATAATACGGCATTATTTTTGTCGGTTTTATTTTGAGGCAAAACAACAAACCACCACGTCATTGCGAGGAGCGTAGCGACGAAGCAATCCAGATTTGTGTTCTGTATTCTTCTGGATTGCTTCACTGCTTCGCAGTTCGCAATGACGAATACAAAGAAGAAAAAACCTGTTCCTGTTTTGCCGACTTTTAGCTTGTATGTACGTAAAACACGGTATTTTTATTCGACAATTTGCATTTATAAATGTTTATAATAAATGATTTCACCACTTATTAGGGAACGACTAAATATTTAGTCTGAATCTTATAATTGAAGTGCTGTGCAAAATATAATTCTGCTGCCCTCC
>JAIRKV010000008.1 GCA_031259935.1 Prevotellaceae bacterium
TTATATAACTTCTATTCCGTCTTTTTTGAGCAGTTCCAAACCTAAATCGCGCAGTCGATATTTTTGGATTTTGCCGCTTGCCGTCATTGGAAATTCGTCTATAAAAAATATGTATTTCGGTATTTTGTAGCGTGCAATATTTCCTCGACAATAAGTCAAAACATCTTCTTCGGTAAGTGTTTCACTATCTTTGAGCGAAATAAATGCAGCAACCTGTTCGCCGTATCTTGGGCTTGCAAGTCCTACTACTTCAACGTTCTTTATTTGCGGCAATTTGTACAAAAATGTTTCTATTTCGCGGGGATAAATGTTTTCGCCTCCGCGAATTATCATATCTTTTATTCTTCCTGTTATTCTGTAATTACCATCTTCGTCTTTCACTCCCAAGTCGCCCGAGTGTAAAAATCCGTTTTCGTCTATAATTTCAGAAGTTGCTTCGGGATTTTTGTAATATCCTTTCATAATATTGTATCCGCGACAGCACATTTCGCCCTGTTCGCCTGCGGCACATTCGCTGCCAGTGTCGGGATGTATAATTTTAACTTCGACAAACGGAAAATCATGTCCAACGGTTGTTGCGCGAACTTCGGGCGTGTCGGTTATTCTGGTGGCTGTCATTCCGGGAGATGTTTCGGTCAGTCCGTAAACGCTTATCACGTTGCAGTGCATTCGTTCCATAACCTGTTTCATTGTTTCTATCGGGCACACCGAACCTGCCATTATTCCCGTACGCAGCGATTTTACATCAAACATGTCGAACATTGGATGATTAAGTTCGGCGATAAACATTGTAGGAACTCCGTAAAGTATGGTGCAGCGTTCTTTATGTATTGATGCGAGCACTTTCAGTGGATCAAAATCTTCGACCATAACCATTGTCGAACCGTGAGTAATTACTGCACACAAAGCCAGTACGCATCCGAAACAGTGAAACAGCGGAACGCAGGTAAGCAGTTTGTCGTCAGATGTGAAACTCATAAATTTTCCTGTTGCCATGCCGCAGTTCAAAATATTGTGATGCGACAGCATTACTCCTTTTGGAAATCCTGTTGTACCCGAAGTATATTGCATGTTTACTTCTTCGTGGCAATTTATTGTTGACGATATTTTGCGCAGTGTTTCTTTATTCATAAACTGTCCCATTACAATAAGTTCGAGAGTTGTGTACATGCCGCGATATTTTTCCTGTCCTATATATACAATATTTTTCAATTCTGGAAAGTTTTTACTGTTGAGTTCGCCGCGTCGTTGAGTTTTCAATTCAGGAACCAAATCATAAATAATGTCAATATAATTATTTTCGCGATAGCCGCTTACCAGACACATAGTATGAATATCGGCATTGTGCATTATATATTCTACTTCTGATTTTTTGTAGTTTGTATTTACTGTTACCAGCACAGCGCCTGTTTTTGCAGCGGCAAACATAAACGTCAGCCAGTCGGGAACATTTTTTGCCCAAACTCCAACTTTGCTGCCTTTTTTGACTCCAAGCGCAAGCAAAGCGCAGGCAATATTATCGACACGTGCGTTAAATTCTTTGTACGACAGTCGTAAATTTCTGTCAGAATAAACCAGAAAATCGTGGTCGGGAAGTTCGTCAGCCCATTTTTCGAGCAAGCCGCCCAAAGTATCTTCAATAAGAGTTATTTGGGATTCGGCGGCATTATGATTTTTCAATATGTCAGCCATAAAATATTATTTAAAAACAACAATTAAAACGGAGTATAAGTTACAGCCAGTACTTTTGCATTTTCATCTTTTCTGTTCGACGAAACACAATGAGGAACAACAGAATCATAATATATGCTGTCGCCTGCGGAAAGATTGAAAATTTCGTTTCCGTAATAAATAGAAATTTCACCTTCAATAACATAAAAAAATTCTTCTCCTTCGTGGCTTTGGTAATATTTTTGAAGTGGCGGCAGATAATGAATATTTACTATGTAAGGTTCCATGTTTCTGTCGTGTTTGCCTTCAGCCAGCGAAAAATAATCCATGTGTGAACGATAAGCAGCATGCTCTTCGGCAAGCCTTGTGGTTGGCAACGATTTGCGATGCCTGGTAATTACAGGTCCTACTTTTTCGTATCCATCAAGCAAAGTTCCCACCCGCACGTTAAAGCAGCGGGCAAACTTTGTCAATAATGATATTCTGGGGACAACTTCGCCGCTTTCAATAAATTCAATTTGTGACGGCTCAAGCCCCGCTGCTTTTGCAGCATCTTTGATAGAAACATTTGCGGCTTCGCGCAGCTGTTTAATTCTTTTCCCTAAATTTTCCATTGTATTATTTTTAAAAAACTTACAAATGTAAACATTTTTTTAATATGCAAAACATGAAAAGTTATAAAACTCATAATTATCAACGAATAAAGGCAGTTACGATTTATAAGCAAAATGTTCATATCATTTGTCAATATCAGTAATTTATACTGATAAATTATCCATAATATCACGATATTTTATGTGTTGTTAAATTTCATGAAATCGATAAATGTTCCGCATTGCAACAGTTTGACATGAAAATACGCTTGCTGTTTCAGTGTTTAATCAGTCGTTCCTTAAAAAATATTGATTATGGTTAATTCTTTTTTTAAAGCATTATCCGTTGAGGCTCTTTCTTTGCTTTACTTTCATCTTAATAAGGTAATAAGGTTAATGTCCACTTCATCCCGAGTTGCCTGACTGTGTGCTGTAGCGTCTTTATATATCATCAAATCAATAACATGCTGTATATTATTGAGATTAACAAAAGAGGGGATTATAATTTCGCAACAATCGTCGTCCGAACAGCAAGACATATCCGCTCCTTTGTTCGATAATTTTTCGGCTAACTGTTCATCCGACAAGTCATAAGATTT
>JAIRKV010000031.1 GCA_031259935.1 Prevotellaceae bacterium
AAAAAAGCGCTGCTTATTTTACAGAGTTTTTATCAGTATTGACACAAAAACCTGCAATTCTATTCATCGTTTTTTACTTCTAATGTACAATTAACATGTAATTTAAATAGTTTTTAAGGCGCAACTATTTATAAATTTCTTTTTTTGCCGCTTTCAGCGTATTTTTGAGTAATGCTATGCGAGTCATTGGTCCTACGCCGCCCGGAACAGGTGTTATGTAACTGCATTTGGGAGCAACTTCATCGAATTTTACATCGCCTGCAAGTTTGTATTTTCCATTTTCGGTTTTTATTCTTGTGATTCCGACATCAATAACCACAGCGCCATCTTTTACCATATCGGCTTGCAGAAAGCCGGCGACGCCGAGCGCCGCAACAATTATATCGGCATTTGCGCATATTTCTTTGAGATTTTTTGTGCGACTGTGGCAAATCGTTACCGTGCAATCGCCCGGCGTTGCACGCTGCGACAAAAGATTTGCAACAGGACGTCCTACGATATTGCTGCGACCGATAACAACACAGTTTTTACCTGATGTTTCAATTTTGTATCTTGCAAGAAGTTCGACAATTCCACAGGGAGTTGCCGATACATAAGTCGGTAATCCCAGCATCAGTCTGCCTGCATTCTGGGGATGAAATCCGTCGACATCTTTTTTATAATCTGTTGCAAGTAAAATGTTGCTTTCGGATATGTGCCCGGGCAACGGGAGCTGTACAATCAATCCATCGATATTGTCATCGGCATTTATTTCTTTAATTTTGTCAATAAGTTCATTTTCGGTAATCTGTTCGCCGAATCTGTATATTTTCGATGTAAATCCAACCTCGTTGCAATCTTTTTCTTTACTGTTTACATATGTTTCGCTTGCAGGATCGTTACCCACGAGTATTGCCGCCAGACATGGAGCGCGATGTCCTTTGGATATCATTTCTTTTACTTCATTTGCTATTTCGAGTTTTATCTCTCCTGCAATTTTTTTACCATCTATAATTTGCATTTACCGATATTTTTAGCGATTAATATTTAATTTTAAAATTTCATTGTTGTGTTTATCTGTGCTGTTTCATTATTTGTTGCATTTTTTCCTTGCTGGTCATTGTTTTCATCACTTTGCGTATGTCTTCAAACTGTTTCATCAATTTATTTACTTCATTGATATTGGTTCCGCTTCCGGCGGCTATTCGTTTTCGGCGATTCGTATCGATTATCGATGGATATTCGCGTTCTTTCGGTGTCATCGACATTATTATTGCTTCGGTTGCCTTGAATGCATTTTCATCAATATCGGCATCTTTCACCATTTTTCCTATTTTTGGAATCATACCCATCAAATCTTTGAGATTTCCCATTTTTTTAACTTGTTGAATCTGGCTGTAAAAATCGTTGAGATTGAATTGATTTTTACGCAATTTTGCTTGAAGTTTTCGGGCTTCGGTTTCGTCGAACTGTTCCTGGGCTTTTTCAACTAAAGATACGATGTCGCCCATTCCCAAAATTCTGTCAGCCATACGTTCGGGATGAAAAATATCGAGAGTTTCGGGTTTTTCGCCGGAACTTACAAATTTTATAGGTTTATCAACAACGGCTCGAATCGAAATAGCAGCTCCGCCACGTGTGTCGCCATCGAGTTTAGTAAGTACAACTCCGTCAAAATTCAGTCTGTCGTTAAATTCTTTTGCTGTATTCACGGCATCCTGACCTGTCATCGCATCGACAACGAACAGCGTTTCGCTTGGTTTCACCGCCGATTTTATTGCGGCAATTTCAGTCATCATTTGTTCGTCGATAGCCAAACGTCCTGCGGTGTCGATAATTACAACGTTAAATCCTTTGGCTTGCGCATATTTTATTGCGTTTTGTGCAATTGCTACAGGATTTTTACTGTCTTCTTCCGAATAAAATTCGGCTTCGACCTGCGAGCCTGTAATTCTCAATTGTTCAATCGCTGCCGGACGGTAAACATCGCAAGCGGCAAGCAAAACCGAACGTCCTTTTTTTGTTTTCAGGAAATGTGCAAGTTTTCCCGAAAAAGTTGTTTTTCCCGAACCCTGCAATCCTGAAATAAGAATAACAGCCGGATTTGGTTTTATATTTATATCGGTTGCCTGTCCGCCCATGAGAGCGGCAAGTTCGTCGTGAACAATTTTCACCATCATTTGGCTTGGTCGCACAGCCGTCAGCACGTTTTGCCCGAGAGCCTTTTGCTTAACTTCATCGGTGAACGATTTTGCAACTTTGTAATTAACGTCTGCATCGAGCAGCGCTTTTCGCACATCTTTAAGTGTTTCGGCAACATTGATTTCGGTAATTCTACCTTCGCCTTTCAGTATTTTAAACGATTTTTCCAATCGTTCCGATAGATTTTCAAACATTGTATTTCGTTTTTATATTATTTATATTTTACATTCTGTCGGGAACATCAATTCCTAACAGTTTCATTGATTTTTTAATCATAATGGCTACTTTTTTCGCCATTATTAACCTGAACAGTTTCAATTCTTCGTTTTCTTCGCGCAAAATCTGATGTTCGTGGTAAAACTGATTAAATTCTTTAGCAATATCGTAAGTGTAATTGGCAATCACCGCCGGCGAAAATTCTTTTGCTGCCAGCGCTAATGTTTCCGGAAAAATGTTTATCAGTTTTATTATTGATATTTCTTTTTCGCTGATATTTGCATATACGGATTTTTGCGGAATTTTTATTTGCTGTTCGTTTGCTTTACGCAAAACAGAATTTATCCGCGCATAAGTGTATTGTATGAATGGACCTGTATTTCCGTTGAAATCTACTGATTCTTTCGGGTCGAAAAGCATTGTTTTTTTAGGATCAACTTTCAGAATAAAATATTTAAGCGCTCCGAGTCCAATCATTCTGCATACATTATCGATTTCGGCGGCGTTCAAATCATCAAGTTTTCCAAGTTGTTTCGACATATCGCGAGCAGTTGAAATCATCAATTCTATTAAATCGTCGGCATCAACAACTGTTCCTTCGCGCGATTTCATTTTGCCTTCGGGCAATTCGACCATTCCATACGAAAGATGATAAACAGAATCTGCCCATGCAAAACCCAATTTTTTAAGTATGAGTTTTAACACCTGAAAATGATAGTTTTGTTCGTTTCCTACAACATAAATCATTTGTTCGATATTGTATTCGTCAATGCGTTGCCGTGCGGTTCCGATATCCTGAGTTATGTAAACCGATGTTTCGTCGCTGCGCAGTAATAATTTTTGGTCGAGTCCGTCGGCGGTTAAATCAATCCATACCGAACCATCTTCCTTTTTGAAAAACACGCCATTGCCCAATCCTTCCTTTACCAGATTTTTCCCTGCAAGATATGTTTGCGATTCGTAATAAATTTTATCGAACGAAACGCCCAGTTCCTTATATGTTTTGTCGAATCCGGCATAAACCCACGAGTTCATTTTTTCCCACAAAGCAATAGTTTCCGGATCTTTGGCTTCCCATTTTCGCAGCATTTCCTGCACTTCGATCTGAATTGGAACCTTGCGTTTCGCTTCATCTTCATCAATACCGCCTGCTATTATTTCGGCAAGTTGCTTTTTATATTCACGGTCGTAGCGCACATAATATTCGCCAACCAGATGGTCGCCTTTTTTACCTGATGATTCCGGCGTTTCGCCGTTTCCGAATTTTTGCCATGCCAGCATCGATTTGCAAATGTGAATTCCGCGGTCATTCACCAGATTTACTTTCACCACATCGTTGCCACCGGCTTCAAGAATGTTTGCTACGGTGTATCCGAGCAAATTATTGCGAATGTGTCCCAAATGCAAAGGTTTGTTTGTATTGGGCGACGAATATTCAATCATCAGTTTTTTCCCGTTTGCATTCGAAAATCCGAAATTTTCATTTTCGACAGCATTATTAAGCCGCTGAATCCAAAATTCGGAAGTAAACTTAATATTCAAAAAGCCTTTGATAACATTATATGATTTAATTTCCGAATACAGATATCTCAATTTTTCGCCAATATCGTTTGCTGTTGCTTCGGGCGTTTTACGGCTTATACGCAGCAAAGGAAAAACCACCAAAGTATAGTCGCCTTCAAAATCTTTATTTGTAATTTGTATTTGAATTTGTTCATTTGCAACAATCATGCCGTATAATTGCTCAACAGCAAGTTGCACATACGTTTGCAGTAAATTTTCCATATTCATTTCGTAGAATTTTGGTTGCAAAGTTAAAAAACAATTACGAATTACAGGCATTTTGTAAAGTTTGCACGGAATATGCAGATTCAACAGTTCAACAAAAATTTTAAAAATCGTTTAATAAAAAAGATGTTTTTAATTTTGTAACGATTTTTAGAATAATTAAAGCGCAATAAACAGTGAAACCGTGTGCAAACAATAAAACTGCCGAATATTTGTACAAAACATTCATTTTATCAATTTCTTTTTCCGGCACCGACCAGTCAATAAGCATATTGATGTGCTTGAAAAACACATTCTTACGAACACGTTTTTCCACATAAACGTCACTAAAGCCCATTTGTTTTCTTTTTTTATTGTACATGACGCAAAGATACACGAAATATTCCACATAAACAAATTATAATCACCTAAATATTAACATTTTATCAACAATTTGCCTTGCAAAGGTTTCTATTAATCATTTTAATCATATAAATCAAAGTTCGGACAATTTTTTCTGGATTAACTCCGTTGAGCACAGGTTGCGCTTCTGGATTGCTTCGTCGCTGCGCGCCTCGCAATGACGTGCTGCTTGCTTTTGTGTCAAAACAAAACCGACAGAAATAATGTTGTATTATTGCTGATTTTTTTATTTTTAAGGAGCGACTATCTACAATTTTTTTGAACTGTAATTTTATCTATTCCTGTGCTTCCAGAGATTTTGTTTACTATATCTACTTTAATCATGATAATAAAAATTTATAATTTTAATTTTCTCCT
>JAIRKV010000078.1 GCA_031259935.1 Prevotellaceae bacterium
TCAACACTGTACGCAAAAATTTTCTCGAAACCTTCTTCACCGATACATTCGCAAAAATGCACAAAATCACTCGAATCACACGGAAATTTGTGTTCAAAAAACACTCCGCCGCAAAAATATTGGAAGTATGGATTACTTTCCCATTCAAACGGTATTTTTTCATCTCCAAGATTATACAAGTATTTGAACATCAGGCAACCAATCATCAACCTTACAGGCATGCACGGTCGTCCGTTTTCAGAATATAAATTCTTAAATTCTTCATCAAAGTAATCCCAGTCAATGGCTTTTGCCAGCAATACCAACTCGTGATTTGGATTGATTACATCTTCAAGGCGTATGCGAAAAAGTTCCCGCTGATTTTTTTCCTGTAATTTTCCTGACATAATTTTTTTGTTTTTTTCGTTTGCAAAATTATTAATTCCTGCAATTTTATACAAATGTTTTTATTCACAAATTATTAACAATTTGCGTATTGTCTACTTATTAAGGAGCGACTGTTTATGAATTTGTTAAACTTAAACAGCTTTCGATATGTTTTCATTTCTTATCCATTTTTGCACAGTTCAACACTGTACGCAAAAATTTTCTCGAAACCTTCTTCACCGATACATTCGCAAAAATGCACAAAATCACTCGAATCACACGGAAATTTATGTTCAAAAAACACTCCGCCGCAAAAATATTGGAAGTAAACATCGCGAATCCATAATTCAGGAAGTCCTTCATCTCCTAAATTATACATATGCTTGAGCATCAGGCAACCAATCATCAACCTTACGGGCATGCACGGTCGTCCGTTTTCCGAATATAAATTCTTAAATTCTTCATCAAAGTAATTCCAGTCAATAGATTTTGCCAGCAATACCAACTCGTGATTTGGATTGATTACGTCTTCAAGGCGTATGCGAAAAAGTTCCCGCTGATTTTTTTCCTGTAATTTTCCTGACATAATTTTTTTGTTTTTTTCGATTGCAAAATTATTAATTCCTGCAATTCTATACAAATGTTTTTATTCACAAATTATTAACAATTAGTGTATTGTCTGCTTATTAAGGAGCGACTGTTTCGACATTTGACTTGAGAGTTAGGGATTAATAAAAAAACCGGCAGGCTGATTCAGTACTTGCCCGCTGGTTTTTAAAATGTTGCAGTTCGGTTCATCGCAACATTTATCGCAAATGTTTCCAATATGGATGATTAATATTGTATCTGTGTAAATCTCATTTAAATAACAAGAAAACACACAGTTAAAAATTATTTAAGTCGCAGCTGCGATGTTCCTATTGATTTTCCATCTAAATAAGCAGTTACATCATAAACGCCTTTTGCTACTTTTACATCGCCAAAACTGTAAAAAACGCACAGTTCTATTTCTGCTCCCTGATAATCGATTTCGCGTGCTGCCGAAAATATTATTTGTTCTCCGCCAACGTCAAAAAGATTGTTTTCGTTTGTTGTCAGCACAATTCCATCGGGTCCTTTCACTCTGATATAAACTGTTTTCATTCCATGTTGCGCAATCGAATTTTCGATAAGCGTAATGCATGTTTTTATATGACCTGTTCGGCTTGCGCGGTTCGTATCTTTGTCTTTTTTTGTCATTCCCTGCACTGTCATTCCACGAGCCTTTATTACAGAGCCTTCCTGTACTTTTGTTGTAAGTTCTTCGGCTTGCTGGCTTACTTCGTCGTGTTTTCGTGTTATTTCCTGAACCTGTTCTTTTATTTGAATGTTTTCGGAAACAAGTTGCTGATTGACAGTACTTAACGAATCGATTTGCCCAATATAATTTTTCATTATTGAGCGTAATGTTCCGAGCTCTTTTTCGTAAGTACGTATTTTTTGCAAATTTCCGGCTTCGGTTTTTTTCACTTTTTCCAGCAACAGTTCTATTTTTTCCTGTTCTTGCAGCAATGCCATGTTTATTGAATCGTTATTGGTTTGCAGAGTTGAATATTCCTGTTTAAGTACGTTCAGTTCATTAATAAGATTTTCCTTATCGTTTGTTACGTTTGTTAATGAAACAACTGTTTCTTTTTTGTTTTTTGATTCCAAATAAAGTAATGCGCCCAAAACAATTACGGCAACGCATAAAATGCCTGTTATTACTTTGAGTATGGTTGTTGTTTTGTTTTTGTTTGTTGTGTTTGCTGTTTCTTCCATAATTTTGATTTTAATTTGTTATTATTCTAAAAATTTCTTCCAAATGCTGTTCTTCTTCTCGCAAGGTTATAATTGTAATATCATTGTTTTTTGCAAAGTTAAATATTTTTATCCTTATATCATCATCAACTGTGCTTTCTATTAAAAAATGTTGAGGATTATATGTTGATATGATTTTACCGAAAGTTATTTTTTTGATTTTATCCGTATTTTTATTCTGTAAAAATTCGACTTCAACGCGCTGAACAGGATTCAGCGACATCGATTTCAATGATTCTATTGATTTGTCGGCAACAATTTTTCCTTTATTTATAATTATTGCTCTGTCGCAAACGGCTTCAACTTCCTGCATTATATGAGTCGAAAGTATTACTGTTTTTTCTTTGCCCGTATTTCTTATCAGACTGCGTATTTCTACAATCTGATTTGGGTCTAATCCTGTTGTTGGTTCATCTAAAATTAGCACGTCCGGATTGTGCAGAATAGCCTGAGCCAGTCCAAGCCGCTGACGATAACCTTTCGACAACTGTCCTGCTTTTTTATGCGCTTCGGGCATCAATCCTGTAAGTTGTAAAACTTCGTCTATGCGGTTTTTCAGCTTGCGGTTTATTCCGTAAATACGTCCTGACATGTTAAGATATTCGCGCACGTAAAGGTCGTGATAAAGAGGATTGTTTTCGGGTAAATATCCTGTTAATTTGCTTGTTTTTTGAGTGTTTTTTTCAACATCAATGCCGTTTATTGATACCTGTCCGCTCGAAGCGGCAATGAAACCTGTAATTATTTTCATCATTGTTGATTTTCCTGCTCCGTTAGGACCAAGAAATCCAAGTACTTCTCCTTTTTTGGCTTCAAAACAGATATTACTCAAAACCTGCTGTTTGCCATAGAATTTATTTATGTTATTTACAGAAACGGACACAGTTTTTATTTAAGATTTTTATTTAAAATATTCATCCAGTTTTTCTTTATCTTCTATTCGCTGTTTCAAAATATTGATATATTCGTCTATATTTTCGTCAATTTTAGTATGCAATTCCTTTGCTTTTTCAAGCCATTTAATTGCAAGATTAAAATTTTCGAGCATTTCACACGAAAGGGCTATGTTGTACATTATTTGCGCCTGCCGTGATTTTGTTCTGCTTTCGTCAATTGCGTCAGTCCAATATTGAGCGGCGGTTGACCAGTCATGTTCTTTTGTTGCCGAATTATAGGCTTTGCGCAACTTGCTGTTGCTACTGTCGTAATATGAATCATAAAATATAAGCCGTTCCACCGTTTCCCATGTTGGAATTATGCGTTTTGCAAAATCACGACCAATCATTTCGGCTGTAATTCGGCGTGCATCTTCAAGTTTGGGCGCCGGGACGTAAGTTCCATCTTCATCGTACGATGCCGGAATCATGATATTGTCTTTGCCTGTATATTTCATCGCTTTATTTCCTGTTTCTACATCGTAGGCGTTTATTTTTACAACAAAATTCACATCAGTTACTAACGGTCGCTGCTTTGTTTTGTCAAAAATATACTGTGCATTGATATCAATAAATTCAACGGCGATAACTGCTTGTGCTCCTGTCTGTTCTGCGATAATGTCAAGTTCATCTTTGGGCATGTCGCTGTTAATCATGGTTGTATCGCTGTAAATGTTAAAAACGGGAATATCGGCGTATTCGAAAATCGGAGAACTTTCAAGCGTTTCTTTTATTCCGTTTGCAACAGTATTGATAAGAATACTGTCGACAGTAAAAAGTTCTGATTTTTTACCGTTTTCGTTTTCATAATAATGTATAGCTGCGATAGCGGCATTTTTATCATTTTCGCCAAAATTCACTTTATCTTCGGGTGGCGATAATAGTTGTATTTCAATAATTTCGGCAGTTTGTGCAAACGTAATTCCCGTACAAATTGCACATAATATAAGGATTACAATTCGTTTCATAATTTTTTTGTTTTATATAACCAACTTACAAAAATAATACCAATTTTTAACAAAAGCAATTAAAGCCAAAATTTTTATCATAAATTCACACTGCATAATTGTATTTAGTCGCTCCTTAATAAGTGGTGAAATCATTTATTATAAACAAGTTATAAATGCAAATTGTAGAATAAAAATACCGTGTTTTACGTACATACAAACTAAAAGTCGGCAAAACAGGAACAGGTTTTTTCTTCTTTTGTTCGTCATTGCGAGCGAAGCGAAGCAACCGAAGCGCAGCGGAGCTCAACGTAGTTAATCCGGAAAAAACACAAAGCACAGGTCTGGATTGCTTCGTCGCTTCGCTCCTCGCAATGACGTGTTGCTTGCTTTTATGTCAAAACAAAACGGACAGAAATAATGTCGTAATTATTGCTGATTTTTTTATTTTTAAGGAGCGACTAATTATCATTTCGCTGGCTTATTTCAAAAATTGCTTCCGATACGTTTATAATATGATCACCAAGTTTTTCCGCTTCGTTTATTAAATCGGTATAAACAGTTCCTGCCGAATATGTATATTTTCCATTTTCGATATTCAATATATGCTTATCGCGAAGTTGCGAACGTTTTACGTTTATATCTTTTTCACATTCATAAGCATTATGTATTTCAGACAGTTGCGTAAAGCCTTTTTCCAAATTGCCGTTCATTATGTCAAGCGCCTTTTGTACGATGTCGAACATATTGTTCAAATCTTTAATCATTGTTTCGTCGAATTCAATTTTATTTTCGTTTTTTCGTTTTAATGTTCGTGCAAGATTATAGGCAGAGTCTGCAATACTTTCTATTTCGTCAATTATTCTATACATTCCCTGAACACGATGAACGTTGAGTTCGCTAAGGTCGCCTTCCGAGACTTTTGCAATATAATTTGCTATTTCAACTTCAATTCTGTCGCTGATGTCTTCATATTTTTCGATACGTGAAAACTGTTCACCGAACTTTTCGGGCTCGTTTCCTGAAAACATATCGCGTACAATCGAAAACATTCGCGTACAGCGTTTTGCATAAAGACTTATTTCCAGTTTCGCCTGTTGCAGCGACAATGCAGCCGTTGACATCATGCCTGTGGTGATATAGCGCAGTCGAAAAATTTCTTCGCCCGTATCTTTCTGTTTTATGAGTTTTGTTACTATTTTTACTATATATCCGGTAAACCAAATCATAATAAATGTATTGGTAATATTGAACATTGAATGGAAAAGCGAAAGCGATATTGTAATATTTGCGGTTTCTTCAAACGGATTTCCTGCTCCAAACGTTTCGGAAACAGAAGCAACCAGATTTAAAAACGGATGATACAGAATCAGCACCCAAACAACGCCAAATATGTTGAATACACTATGAGCCAAAGCGGCACGCCGCGCCGAAACGTTGGCTACCATTGCCGCTATGTTTGCCGTTATCGTGGTTCCTATATTTTCGCCTAAAACCATTGCGGCGGCAAGTTCGAATGTAATCCAGCCATTGGCACACATTATCAGAGTAAGCGCTACTGTTGCACTCGACGACTGAATTATCATTGTAAGTATTGTTCCTACTGCAACAAAAAGCAGAACGGACAACATTCCTCCGTTTGTGTAATTTTGCAAAAACGCCAGTATGGCAGGATTTTCGCCAAGGTTGGGAACATTGGCTTTCATAAAAGATAATCCTAAAAACAGCAAGGCAAATCCTATAAACAACTCGCCCATTGTTTTTCTTTTTTTGCTTTTCAACATCATCATGGGAACTCCGAAAGCTATAATAGGCAAGGCTAATGTGGCTATATCGGCTTTAAATCCAAGCAGCGAAATAATCCATGCTGTGGCTGTAGTTCCGATATTCGCTCCCATAATCACGCCTATTGATTGTGTTAAGGTCATCAATCCTGCGTTTACAAAACTTACAATCATTACGGTAGTTGCGCTCGACGATTGTATTACGGAAGTAACAAATGTTCCGGTAAGTATTCGTTTAAGCGGATTGGAAGTCATCGTGGCTAAAATATTTCGCATTTTTTCACCGGCGACTTTCTGAAGTGCATCGCTCATTTTCATCATTCCATACAGAAAAAGTCCTATGGAACCGATAAGCGTTAATACTGAAAAGATTACGTTCATTATAATTAATATTTATAACGGCAAAGTTACAAATATAAAAAATATTTTTAAAAAAAAGTTATTAACAGTTGATTTAAATCCTTATTTTGTACATATCAAACAGATAGATTGATAATATACAAATATTTAACAATTTGTTACCTTGTATGGATAATTTGATTGAAATTGATTCATCCTGATATTTTTTAAATTTCAATAATCAGTCGTTCATCACGAATAAAAAAACAGAAAATAGTAAAATATTAAAATTTACGGTTTTTGTTTATTTTGATTCAGATATTTGTCAATAGCATTTGCAGCTTTGCGTCCTGCGCCCATGGCAAGAATTACGGTTGCAGCGCCTGTTGCAACATCACCGCCTGCAAACACGCCTGTACGCGATGTTCTTCCTTCGTCGTCAACAACAATACATTTATATTTATTGGTTTGTAATCCTTGTGTTGTAGATGCAATAAGCGGATTTGGAGATGTGCCCAGCGCCATAATTACAACATCTGTTTCGATATTAAATTCCGAATTTGGAATAACAACAGGACTGCGGCGTCCTGAAGAATCGGGTTCTCCCAATTCGCAGCGTACACAACGAATTTCCTTAACCCATCCTTTTTCGTTTCCAATGATTTCAACAGGATTTGTGAGCATGTTAAAATTAATTCCTTCTTCTTTTGCATGAACAACTTCTTCGCGTCGTGCAGGCAATTCTACTTCGGTGCGGCGATATACAACAGTAACTTCTGCGCCTAATCGCAATGCTGTTCGTGCTGCATCCATTGCAACATTTCCACCGCCGACTACAACGGCTTTTTTTCCCACGTAAATAGGAGTATCGTAATTTTCGTCGAATGCTTTCATAAGATTTGCCCGCGTCAGAAACTCATTTGCCGACATTACTCCGTTTAAATTTTCGCCGTTGATGTTCATAAATTTTGGCAATCCTGCGCCTGTACCTATAAAAACAGAGTCAAATTTTTCTTCATCAAGCAATTGTTCAATAGTAAACGTACGACCGATTATTATATTTGTTTCTATTTGTACTCCTATCTTTTTGAGATTTTCTATTTCGTGAGCAACAACGGTTTTTTTAGGCAAACGAAATTCGGGAATCCCATAAGCCAACACTCCGCCTGTTTCGTGTAATGCTTCAAAAATAGTAACATCATAACCTGTTTTGGCAAGGTCGTAAGCGCAGGATAATCCTGCCGGTCCGCTGCCTATAATGGCTATTCGTTTTCCGTTGCTTTGTTTTTTTTCGAGAAAACTCAAATTATTTTCGCGAGACCAGTCGGCAATAAAACGTTCAAGTTTTCCTATTGCAACAGGTTCGTTTTTTATGCCTAAAATACATGAACCTTCACATTGCGTTTCCTGTGGACAGACGCGTCCGCATACAGCAGGAAGGCTGCTGTATTGTGCAACAGTTTCGACGGCTTTTGCAAAATCGTTTTTTGCAATTTCCGAAATAAATTTAGGAATATCAATATTTACCGGACAATCGTTTACGCAACGAGGATTTTTACAATTTAAACATCGCGAAGCTTCGAGTACAGCCTCATCGGCAGAATATCCGTAACATACTTCATCAAAATTTGTTATACGTATTTTTGCATCTTGTTCGCGAGCGTGAATGCGAGGAATTTTATTTGCCATAATTTGGAATTATTTTTTTGATTTTAGATTAAAATGATTTTACATACATTTGCAATTTGCCTGTTGTTCCTGATTTCTATACATCGTTTGGCGGCGTAATGCTTCGTCAAAATCGACAAAATGTCCATCAAATTCAGGACCATCAACGCAGGTAAATTTTGTTTCGCCGCCAACATTTACTCGACATGCTCCACACATTCCCGTACCGTCAACCATAATAGAATTGAGGCTTACTGTTGTTTTGATATTATATTTTTTTGTTGCAAGCGAAACAAATTTCATCATTATCATTGGTCCGATAGCAATAATTTCATCATATTTTTTATTTTGATTGACAATCAAATCATCTAGCATATCGGTAACCAAGCCCTTGAATCCGTAAGAGCCATCGTCGGTTGTTGCAAATACATTTTCGGCAAAAGATTTCATTTCGTTTTCAAAAATCATCATATTTTCAGTTTTTGCTCCTATTATTACATCTGGTTTTACGTTATGAATACCTAACCATTTCACTTGCGGATATACAGGAGCGCTACCTAATCCGCCTGCTATAAACAAAAATTTTTTTGCTTTTAATTGTTCATCTGTCAATTTTATAAATTCAGATGGATTTCCAAGAGGACCTGTAATATCGGCAATATATTCACCTTGATTTTTTTTACAAATTTTTTTACTTGATGCTCCCAACACCTGTACAACAAGAGTTACTATGCCTTTGTCTTTATCAAAATCGCAAATAGTGAGAGGAATTCGCTCGCCCTGCTCGTGCGTGCGCACAATAACAAATTGACCCGGAAGCGCCGATTTTGCTATATACGGAGCAACAACATCCATGCGAAATATATTGTCCGCAATATTTTTTTTGGTTTCTATTTTATACATAAGTTTTGAAAAATTTCGACAAAGGTAATATTTAT
>JAIRKV010000171.1 GCA_031259935.1 Prevotellaceae bacterium
ACAAAGGGATGTGGTTTTTTACCGATATTTTGTCCCTGACGGGACAGGCGTTATTGCGAAGAGCATTTAAAAATTTAAAGATTTAAATATTTAAAAATTAAAAAAACAATATGGAAGTAAAACAGAAAAATAAGCGCGTCATTGCGAGCGAAGCGAAGCAATCCAGATTTGTGCTTTGTGTTCTTTCTGGATTGCTTCGGCGTTCCGCCTCGCAATGACGAACAAAAAAAATATCCCGTTAGGGACAGGCGTTATTGCAAGGAACGATTATTTAGTCCGATATTTGATTTATGCAGTTTGTTTCTGTAATAAATGAATAAAATTCCTGTTATTGCCGTTATCGAAAATCCTGCCGTGTTCGACAAAATCATGCTCAAACCGAATCCTTCGGGCGCAATAAAAATGTATGTTGATGTTACCGCCGTCATAAATAATGCGGGAACGAGTGAAATGAAATAATTTTTTCGGTTTCGGCAAAGATAAACGGTGATTGCCCAAAGCGTAAATACAGCCAGCGTCTGATTGCACCATGCAAAATATCGCCACAAAACATCAAACGGAATAAAGAATAAGATTATAAAAGTCAAGGCAAAAACAGGCAAAGCAACTATCAATCGTTTTATTAACCTGCGCTGGCTGATGTGCAAAAAGTCGGCAACAATCAAGCGAGCCGAACGCAAGGCAGTATCGCCTGAAGTAACAGGCGCAGCAACAACGCCAAGCAAAGCCAGTATTCCGCCAAATGTTCCAAGCCATGTTTTTGATATTACGTTCACAACTTCGGCGCCTGTATTAGACTTTTCCGGAAGTTTGGCAACATATTCCTGCAAACCGTCAACAGAGCCGAAAAACGATGCCGCCGCCGCAGCCCATATCAATGCCAAAACGCCTTCGGCAACCATTGCGCCGTAAAAACATCTGCGTCCGTATTTTTCGTTTTTTATACAACGCGCCATCATTGGCGATTGTGTTGCGTGAAATCCCGATATTGCACCGCATGCTATTGATACAAACATCATCGGAAATATCGGTAATCCGGCGGGATGCCTGTTTGCCAAACCGCTTGTAATTTCGGGTATGGGAGCATCATTCACAAACAGTGAAATTAATATTCCTGCCGCCATAAACAAAAGAACAATGCCGAATAAAGGATAAATTTTGCCTATAAGTTTATCGACAGGAAGCAGAGTAGCCAAAATGTAATAAGCAAAAACAATAACCGTCCACCAGAAAACGTTTATATAATCGGGCGTCATTCCAGCAAGCAGTCCGGCCGGACCCGAAATGAATACAGCGCCAACCAAAATCATAAGCAAAGACGAAAATATTCGCATAAACTGTTTTGCGACAATACCCAATTCGTTACCGTTGAGTTCGGGCAAACTTGCTCCACGGTTACGAATCGACATCATTCCCGAAAAATAATCGTGAACCGCTCCTGCGAAAATGGTTCCGAAAACAATCCATAAAAATGCGGCAGTTCCAAACATAATTCCCATTATTGCGCCGAAAATAGGACCTAATCCCGCTATATTCAAAAATTGAATAAGAAATATACGCCACCACGACATTGGAACGTAATCGACATTATCGGTCATTGAATATGCAGGAGTTTGACGGTTTTTATCAATCCCAAAAACACGTTCGACAAATTTGCCGTATATAAAATATCCTGCAAACAAAATTACAAGCGCCAAGCAAAAACTTATCATACTTTTATATTTTCATTTCAGGGAGTAAAATTATAAAAAAATTGAAAACTGACGGCAAACTGTTATTTTTTTACTTCATTTTAATTTATGCATATGTAATCAAAATATTTCATGTAAATTTGCAAAAATAATTACATAATGAAAATTTATACAAAAACAGGCGACAAGGGAACAACATCCTTAACAGGCGGCACGCGAGTTCCCAAATTTCATATTCGTGTCGAAGCGTATGGCACGGTTGATGAATTGATTTCGTATATCGGATTGATACGTTCGCAAAAAATTGATTCGCATCTTATTGAAACTCTGCATCAAATTCAAATTAAACTGATGGATATTGCGGCAATCATGGCAAGCGACGAAAAAGCAAAAAAACTTCGTCATGTCAGCGATGATGACATTAAAATTATTGAGAATGAAATAGACAAATATAATGCTGAACTTGAACCACTTAAATATTTTGTACTTCCCGGAGGACATTACATTCCTGCTTTTTGCCACATTGCGCGATGTATTTGCCGCCGAGCCGAACGTATGATTTTGCGCGTTAATGCGGAAAGCGCTGTTCCCGAAAATGTATTGATATATATAAATCGCTTATCGGATTATCTTTTTGTTCTTGCACGAAAATTGCATAAAACCCTTGATGTTCAAGAACTTTTCTGGATTACGGATAAGTAATATTAACAGGCTGTATATTAATATTTGTAAAAATTTGACTAAAACTATTGTACTAATCAAAATTATTTATATTTTCGCATTTCCAAAACATGGAATTGAATTGTTAGTTAATTGATTATTAAAACTTTATATTATGTACTGGACATTAGAACTTGCTTCAAAATTAGAAGATGCACCCTGGCCGGCAACTAAGGAAGAATTGATTGATTATGCCGTACGGTCAGGCGCTCCGTTGGAAGTTGTTGAAAATCTTCAAGAATTGGAAGAGGATGGTGAAATTTATGAAAATATTGACGATATTTGGCCCGATTATCCAAGTAAAGATGATTTCTTTTTTAATGAAGACGAATATTGATTAATAAGATTACCGCACGAACAGAAGGCTTTTTCCGGTCTTCTTTCTTTTTTTTGAATTTACAATGAACCGACGGTTAACTTTTATATGCACATAATAGAACTCGAAAATATGGAATTTTTTGCTCATCACGGCTGCTTTGAAGAAGAGCAAATTACAGGCAACAAATTTATTGTTGATTTAAAGATAACTGCTGATGAATCACTATCCGAAATTACTGATAATATTGATGATGCCGTTAATTATCAAAAAATATATAACATTGTTTGCAGAGAGATGAAACAAAGTTCGCATTTACTCGAAAACGTATGCAAACGAATAATTGACGCCGTTTATGCGGAAATAAAAAATATAGAAAACATAAGCGTAAAAGTCAGTAAATTAAATCCGCCAATGGGTGGAAAAACAGGCTGCGCAAGCGTTAAAATGCAACGATAAATTATAAAAATCACATTGCTTCGCTTCGCTCGCAATGACGATACAACAAAACCTTATTTCCACCTTATTTCAAAAACAAAACAACCTTAGTAGCAACAGATAACACACAATCGCCAACCTTATTACCTTATTGTTCATTTGTTTCCTGCATCCCGGCGGGATGCATCGCTCGGTAGAATTTCACCGCAAGCAAAGGCTGCGTGCGGAGCAGCGGCGGTTTTTCAAGTCATCTGCCGTAACCCGCACGTGATGCACAAAGAAATATCGTTTTTACCGAGCGATGCATTCCTAATGGAATGCGAATAAGCAAATCAAGGAGCGCAACGACGAAGCAATGACGTGCTGCTTGCTTTTATGTCAAAACAAAACCGATAGAAATAATGTCGTATTATTGTTGATTTTTTTATTTTTAAGGAGCGACTTATTAAGGCGACTGCCCGATTTTTATTCCTGTCAATGCAAATTACTTCCAATCAACCGTATAAATTCCTGTCGGGTGCGGAT
>JAIRKV010000065.1 GCA_031259935.1 Prevotellaceae bacterium
TCTCAGCCACTCTTCGTCGAGCAGCCATTTTGTGGCGTTTGCAAGCGCAGCGGTTGCTATAACTTCCTGCGCTTCATTGAAATCCACATCTTTTTTGGGGATTGTTGTTGATGCCATAAATTTTTAATTTTAGGGATTTAACATTTTGTTTATTTAATAATTTTATTGATTGATTAATAGTTGTCTGCGTGTCATGGGCAGTTGCCCGCGTGTTATGTGCAGTTGCCCGCGCGTCATGGGCAGTTGCCCGCGCGTCATGGGCAGTTGCCCGAGCGTCATGGGCAGTTGCCCGCGCGTCATGGGCAGTTATCTGCGTGTTATGTGCAATTGTCGATATGAGTTTTCTCTGGGATGGCATGATTAACAGGGTATTATAAGCCTTGTACACGTAAAAATCGGGTGTCAAATCGTTTTTTTGCGTTTTTTGCAATATGGTCGCAAGCCTAATATTCAAGCGGGTTTCACGCATTTCTGACTTATAATTTATATTATAGGACAGGATAAATTATTGCATAATAATGTATTGTACATTTATTTTAAAAATATTTTTAAAATATGGGGTTTGTATTATTAAATATTTATTTAACTTTGCGCAAGATAAACCTTGTCCTATAATATAAATTATAAGACAAAAAAAATTTAACAGTTGCTGGGTGAATTTTCTTTGTTTTTTAATCCACGAATTACACGAATTTTTTTGTTTGTATTGTTCGTCATTGCGAGGCGGAACGACGAAGCAACCGAAGCACAGCGGAGTTCAACGGAGTTAATCCAGAATTGTGTCCTGTGTTCTTTCTGGATTGCTTCGCTTCGCTCGCAAAGACGCTCTTCAAATTTTAAATTTTAAAATCATAAAAGGAATAATTATTTACTTCTTCAACCGGAATTAAACGCCACGTGTCAAACTTTATAAACTTTACGCTATATCTGCCGTTATTCTTTTTTTTACTATTTTTGTGTAAAATATAAATTAAATGTTTATTGAAAATATAAAAAATGAGGATATAAATTTGCTTGAACGTCGCACATTCGGCGGTGAAATAACAGTTGTAGACAGCCAAAAAAAACTTGATGAGGCAACCGAATATTTGCAAAATCAACCGTATGCGGGATTTGATGCTGAAGCCCGACCGCGATTCATAAAAGGCTCGAAACGGCATATATCGCTTTTGCAGTTTGCTACGGGCAGCAAGGCGTTTCTCGTCAGGATTGATATTTTGGGTCTTCAAAAAAACATTATCGGTATTTTTGAAAACAAAAAAATAATAAAAGTCGGTTCGGGACTTACCGACGACATGTCGACATTGAGAAAAATGAAGCGGTTTCATCCTGCCGGATTTGTCGATTTGCAGGAATACACAAAAGAATTTGGAATAACAGACAACAGTTTGCGAAAAATAACCGCAATAGTACTCGGTTTCAGAATATCGAAATCGCAGCGTCTGTCGAACTGGGAAAAAAACGAATATACCGACGCTCAAAAGTTGTATGCGGCAACAGATGCGTGGGTTTGTTATGAAATATACAGAAAATTGACTTCAATAAATTAACGGTAATGTATAAGCGAATAATATTAAAACATAACCGCGACGAATCGCTGAAACGTTTTCATCCGTGGATATTTTCAGGCGCCGTTGCACAGTATATCGACAAGCCCGACGAAGGCGAGGTGGTGGATGTATTCACTGCCGATAACAGATTTATTGCACGCGGACATTATCAGACAGGTTCAATAATCTGCCGGGTATTAACTTTTGAAAACGAAAACATCGACAGAAATTTTTGGCGCAAACGCATTGCAAATGCATACGCACTGCGCAAAAAATCGGGACTTGTACAAAACGGACATACTGACGCATATCGCCTGATACACGGCGAAGGCGACATGCTGCCCGCACTGATTATTGACATTTACGGAAAAACGGCGGTAATGCAGGCTCATTCAACAGGAATGTTTTACGCACGCCGGGAAGTTTGCGAAGCATTAACGGAATTATTCGGCGATAAACTGACGGCAGTTTTCGACAAAAGTTCCGCAACGCTTCCGTTTAATACGAATCAAAGCATAAAAGATGAATATATTTTCGGAAACAGCGGCGAAAACGAAACGGTCATACTCGAAAACGGCAACAAATTTATTGTTAATCCCGCAACCGGTCAAAAAACAGGTTTTTTCATCGACCAGCGCGAAAACCGCAAAATTTTAGAACAGTATACTGACAAGTCCAGCGTTCTCAACGCATTTTGCTATACAGGCGGATTTTCGGTATCGGCATTTCGCGGCAATGCAAATCTTGTTCATTCGGTAGACAGCTCGCAAAAGGCAGTCGAACTTACACAAAAAAATATTGAATTAAACTTCGGCAAAAACGTAAACCATCAAGCATTTGCCGAAGATGCATTTTCGTTTATACGAAATGCCGCAGATAATTTTTACGATGTCATGATTCTCGACCCGCCCGCATTTGCAAAACATAATTCGGCGCTGAAAAATGCAATTCAGGCATACAAAAGACTTAATGCCGCCGCTCTTGCCAAAATAAAACACGGCGGAATACTGTTTACATTCAGCTGCTCGCAGGCTGTCGGCAGAACAGATTTCCGTAATGCCGTTTTTTCGGCGGCAGCCATAAGCAAACGAAATGTGCGTATTTTGCATCAACTTGCCCAGCCTGCCGACCATCCCGTGAATATTTATCATCCCGAAAGCGAATATCTCAAAGGACTTGTGCTTTACGCAGAATAAAAATATTAAAGACATGAAAAAAATATTAACATTTATAGCGGCTATAATAATTACAGGCAACCTCGTTGCACAGGATTCGTTTATAATAATTTCAAAACAGGATATGAAACTGCGAAGATACGACTTCAAAGGAAACCTTATCGAAGAATATCCGGTTGCCTGCGGGCGTAATTACGGAAATAAAAATAAGCGAGGCGACAATAAAACGCCCGAAGGTGTTTTTACCGTACAGCAAATTCAAAATTCATCTGCATGGACACACGATTTCGGCGATGGCAAAGGACAAATAAAAAATGCATACGGACCGTATTTTATTCGCCTTAAAACAGGATTTCAGGGAATAGGAATTCACGGAACTCACGCTCCCGAATCAATGGGAAAGCGCACAACGGAAGGCTGCATAAGATTAAAAAACGAAGACTTGTTGAAACTCGTAAAAAATATAAAACTCTCGATGGTCGTAATTATCACATCATCCGCCGAAGATGCTCTTGCCGATAAATTGTACGACAAAAAAAATGTATTTTAGATGTTGCCACATATTTTTTTGAAGTTTTTCCATCATTTGTTTGCAATATCAATCTGTGCGACTTTGAAAACTCTGCCGAAATATTTGCGCAAAAATTTTCGGAAATAATAAAAATCATTAATTTTGCAAAAAAAATGATATGATTATTTCGGAAAACATAAAAGATTTGTCGCAACGCATTGATGCGTTGAGGAGGCATCTTTGACATCGACAACAAACAGATACAGTTGGAAGAAGAACAGCAAAAAACTTTGGATCCCGCTTTTTGGGATAATCCGAAAGAAGCGGAAAATCAACTGAAAAAAGTTGCTGCCATTAAATCGTGGCTGACGGGATTTGAACAGGCAAATGGTAATTTTGATGATTTGCAGGTTTTGTTTGATTTTGCAAAATCGGGCGAGGCAACCGAAGCCGATATTGACGAACAGTATCGACTGACGGTTGAATCTGTTGAAAAACTTGAATTGCAAAACATGCTGCGCAATGATGAAGACAAGCTTGGCGCCGTACTTAAAATAAATTCGGGCGCCGGCGGAACCGAAAGTCAGGACTGGGCTGAAATGCTAATGCGCATGTATTTGCGATGGTGCGAAAATAAAGGTTATAAAACACAAATCACAAATATCCTTGATGGCGACGATGCAGGAATAAAATCGGTAACTATTCAAATCGAAGGCGAGTTTGTTTACGGATATTTGAAAAGCGAAAACGGCGTGCATCGACTTGTACGTGTTTCGCCGTTCAATGCGCAGGGAAAACGGATGACATCGTTTTCGTCCGTATTTGTGTCGCCGCTTGTCGACGACAGTATCGAGGTTGTAGTCAATCAATCCGATATTTCGTGGGATACATTCCGTTCGAGCGGCGCCGGCGGACAAAACGTAAACAAAGTTGAAACAGGCGTCAGACTTCGCTATAATTATCACGATCCCGATACGGACGAAACACGCGAAATTTTGATTGAAAACACCGAAAGCCGTTCGCAACTTGGCAATCGTGAAAATGCAATGCGGCTTCTAAAATCTCAACTTTACGATATTGAACTTCAAAAACGCAACGCCGAGCAGGCAAAGGTTGAAGCAGGAAAGAAAAAAATAGAATGGGGTTCGCAAATTCGCAGTTATGTATTCGATGACCGCCGAGTAAAAGACCACCGCACAAATTATCAAACATCAGACGTACAGGGCGTAATGGATGGCAATCTGGACGAATTTATAAAGGCTTA